>JAQWQB010000109.1 GCA_029245065.1 Flavobacteriales bacterium
TCATTCGAAAGAAAAGAATCAAAGCACTTTCATTGGATACCGGCTTCCGAAACGAAGAAGGCAGCACCATGGAAATTGCCGTTTCTGACGACAAGCCAGACCCAATTCAGGCACTTCAAAAGAAAGAACGTGTTGAACGCATGCGTGAAGTTGTATCGAAGCTGAAGCCGCGTTATCGTGAACTCATTGAACTTCGGTATTTCCAAGAATTCTCCTATGACGAAATTGCCGCTGAACTTGACTTACCGCTCGGTACAGTTAAAGCCCAGCTTTTTCGCGCCAGAGAATTCCTGTACCAAATCATGAAAAACACAAAGGACACTATCTAATCTCATGGATAGCTCACTTATCGAACAGTATTTTCCGAACCTTACAGCTAACCAACGTGCTCAATTTGGGGCACTCGGTGAATTGTATGAAGATTGGAACAGCCAGATCAATGTTGTTTCAAGGAAAAACATAGACCAACTTTACATCCAACACGTCTTGCATTCATTGGCCATAGCGAAAGCCATGCCCTTTGCGGATGGCTCCAAGGTGTTGGATATCGGAACCGGAGGCGGATTCCCCGGAATTCCACTAGCCATTTTATTTCCTGAATGTCATTTTACATTGGTTGATTCCATTGGGAAGAAAATCAAGGTCGTTAACGCAGTTGCTCAAGCGCTCGACTTAGAAAACGTAGAGGCATTTCATGGCCGAGGAGAAGATATTCGCGGAAAATTTGATTTCATTGTCTCAAGAGCCGTCACCAGATTGGCAAAATTTCTTCCTTGGACCTATGAAAAATTCTCAAAAAAGCAGATAAATCCATTTCCAAATGGAATTCTTTACCTCAAAGGAGGAGATCTAAAAGAAGAATTAAGCGAGGTGAAAAAGGATACTGAGCTCATTTCAATTGCCAATATGTTTGATGATCCATTCTTTGAAACGAAGTTCGTTGTCTACGTAAAGATGGTTTAACCATCTGATTTACAATTACTTACATTTCAGTTTAAACGCAAAAAAGGGCTCCCTTAAGAACCCCTTTCTGTAAACCTGCAAGGAAAATTTTGAAACCAACACGGTCCTGGAAACCGTGCTATTACTAAGAAGACGTATAATCTTCTTATGGTTGCCTCTGTTAGGAAAACTTTTTTTCCAATCAAGGCGAGAATTTATATCCTACTCCTCTGACGGAGAAAAAGTATTGGGGTTGCCTCGGATTCGATTCAAAATATTTTCTGAATGCGGAAATGAAGTTATCTATGGTTCGTGTAGAAGGAAAAACATCGTAGCCCCAAACCACTTCTAAGATTTCTTCCCGACTTACCACCTCGTCCTTTTTCTGGATCAACAATTTCAACAGCGCTATCTCTTTCTTGGATAAAGTAGACTCCTTTCCGTCCTTGTCAATAATTTCGTAGGTCTTGAAATTGACTTTGTTCGGACCGAAGGTATATTCATCCACATCGGCCAGACTTGAAGAGGCTGTTCCCCTTCTTACAATCAGCTTCTGGATTCGAAGCATTAACTCTTCCAGGGCGAACGGCTTGCTCATGTAATCATCAGCTCCAATTTTCAACCCTTCAATTCGGTCTGTTGTAGCCCCCTTCGCAGTTAGAAACAATACGGGTGTATTATTCCCTTCTACCCTAGCGGTCTGACAAACACTGAACCCGTCCATCCCAGGCATCATGACATCCAGAATGGCTAAGTCAATTTTTTGATGTCTTAATACATCCAATGCCTTATTTCCGTCACCTGCCTCTACCACTTCGTAGCCATCTAGCTCCAGGTTCAATTTTAACGCATCACGCATTGGCTTTTCATCTTCCGCCAATAAAATTCGATATCTCACTTCTTCAGCCATACAGCCTATTGAATTGGTTAACTTTGGCGAAAGTTAAGCACTTGCAGAAGGGAAATCCAATGAATCGAGAAATGTTAGATAAAATGGGGCAAAACACCCTTGGAGAATCACTCGGAATTGATATCCAAAAAGTGGAAGATGGTTACGTGGAAGGAACCATGCCCGTTGACCACAGAACACATCAGCCTTACGGACTTCTTCATGGAGGAGCCAGTGTAGCGTTGGCAGAAACGTTGGGAAGTGTAGGATCTCACTTTCTTGTTGCCGACCAAGGGAAAGGCGCCGTCGGAATAGAAATTAACGCCAACCATGTCAAAGGAAAAAGAGATGGTGTAGTAACCGGTAAAGCCAAAATTGTTCACCGAGGAGGAAAGCTCCACATCTGGTCAATTGACATTGTTGATGAACAAGACAAGCTCATTTGCACTTCTAGATTAACGGTAATGATTGTTCCAGCCAAGTAAACCATGAACAGTAAGCACTTCCAAGAATTACTTGCAGCATCACCTTCTTCAGGCTTTGCTATTTGGAAAGCACCTTCAGATGAAGGAGTACACTTGCTTATTGACCTTGGAAAAGGAGGTGATTCATTCACCATTGCCCCTTTCCAAAAGGAAGACGAAATAATTTCGCTGCGTGGTGAAGCGATTTCGTTAGGGCAATTGGACCTGGATATTTCCAGCAGTATTTCTTCATCAATTTTCAACGGCGATTCAACCTCAAGGGAAGACCATTGTGCAGGAGTAGAACAGGCCATTAAAACAATCGGTAATTCCAATTTAGACAAAGTAGTTGTGAGCACGCAAACCTTTGTTGAAGGGGAGTTCGACCCTTTTCAAGTGTTCTTAAAACTCCTCAAGGCACAACCCACTACCTTTGTACACCTTTCCTTCCACCCTGCCTCAGGGACATGGATTGGAGCCAGTCCAGAGCCACTTATCGTTCAGGAAAACGACGCTTTTCGAACCGTTTCGCTCGCAGGAACGCGCGCTGTATCTCAACAAATTGAAGCGTGGGGACAAAAAGAAAGCTTGGAACAATCCATTGTAACGGATTACATCAAAGGGCAATTGGCGAAAGCGGGGGCTGAAAACATCCGCATAGAGCGACCAGAAACACTTCGTTTCGGAGATATTGAGCATTTGAAAAGTGACATTCGATTCAACACCTCCAATCCAGCGCACGTAGTGTCTTACTTGCATCCCACTCCTGCTGTAGGCGGAACACCGTTGAAAGAAGCGCTTGACCTTATAGACCAAGTCGAAGGACATAAGAGAAGCTACTACACCGGGTACATTGGTTGTTCTGGCGTGAACTTAACGACGACCTACTTTGTTAATTTGAGGTGTTTGCAATTCCATCATAATGGATTGCTCTTTTTCACGGGGGGAGGCATCACCTTGGATTCCGAACCAGACAGTGAATGGATGGAGACGCGAGAGAAACTGAATTCTTTGATGCATCACATCGAAAAAATATAGAACTTCGGCCGAGAAACCAGACGAATGCAAAGTGATAAATCTGTAGTCCGCGATGTTGTATCGCTTTTGATCAAGAAAGGCTTGAAACATGTCGTTATTTCACCTGGTTCAAGACACGCACCTCTTTCACTTTCATTTTTCAATCGGCCGGAAGTTACATGCCATATTGTTCCAGACGAGCGAGCAGCGGCTTATTTCGCCCTCGGAATTATTCAAGAAACTCAAACGCCTGTAGCTTGCATATGCACCTCTGGAACCGCGGTTGCCAACTACACTTCGGCAGCGGCAGAGGCGTTTTACCAAGAACTTCCATTGTTACTTCTTTCAGCCGACAGACCCGTTGAATGGGTCGATCAAGGCGACGGTCAAACCATCAGGCAACATGGTGTACTCGCGCAGCATTGCCTAGGGTCTTGGACGTTGCATCAAGATGATGAACACGGTGATATTCAATGGATGAACCGACGCGTGCTCAACCAAGCATGGAATTTAGCCACCGGACTTCCTTCTGGCCCCATCCATTTGAACATTCCCCTTCGCGAACCGCTTTACGACCTTGTTGAAACAACACTCACCGAAGTTGTTGACACCAAACAACTGCGAGGGTTCAGCAGTCTTTCGCAAGCGCAATTAAACTGGTGTTCAGAACGCATTGGTGCAGAAAAACACGTTCTGCTCATCATTGGGCTTCATCACCCAGACAACGAACTGACCGAGGCTGTTGCTGAATTTGCGAAACTCCCCCAGGTCACTGTTTTGACGGAAACCACTTCCAACTGCGGAATGGGAGAAACCATTTCTTGCATCGACCGCTTACTCATGAGCCTGAGTCCGGAAGAGCTTGAAACGTTTGTACCCGACCTTCTCATTACGGTTGGCTCGCATATTGTCTCGAAAAAAATCAAGGCATTCCTCCGAAAAGCATCGATTGGCGAACATTGGCACATTGACCCAGCGGGTGCCCACATGGATACATTCCAGCACCTCAGCCATGTGCTTCAAGCGTCTGCAGGAGAGACCATTCATGCTTTTGCCCAAGCAAAACCCAACACTTCTGATTACCACCAGAAGTGGTTTAACGTGCATACATCGAATGACGCCATTCAAGCAGACATTGTAAAAGAATTGCCTTGGTGTGACATGAAGGCTTTTCAGCTGCTACTCCCGAAGTTACCTGCTGGCTCCAATTTTCAAATGGGCAATAGCAGCGTAGTCAGGTACATTCAACTTTACAATATGAACCCTGAACTTCGTTATTTCGGAAACAGAGGTACCAGCGGAATTGACGGTTGTACGAGCACGGCGTCTGGGATGGCTGCTGTTTCTGAACGAATCACCACGTTGGTTACGGGAGACATTGCCTTCTTGTATGACATCAATGGCTTGTGGCACGACGAATCCATTTCAAACTTAAAAATCATTTTGATCAACAATGGTGGCGGTGGAATTTTCCGCATTATCGACGGACCGCGAGGTACCAATGCGCTCGAAACGATTTTTGAAACAAAACACGATAAAAACGCAGCCCATTTAGCCGCCCATTTCGGCCTGGACTATTCATTCGCTGTGGATGAGCAAGGTCTTGTAAACGCATTGGACTGGTTGTACCTGCCAGGAATGAAACTATTGGAAGTGAACACTTCTGGCGCTATGAACGATGAACAACTTCGTTCTGTATTTAAGCAATTGAAACATCAACGCGCTGCGCAGTAGCGCTTGAAATTGAGATTGAATTGTTGAAGCTCGATTCAATTTCACAAATTTGTACCTATGGCAGCTAAACCAAGTGCATCTGACTGGATAAGTGCAATGAGACTTCGAACTCTTCCACTGTCTTTGTCTTCCATCCTCGTAGGCGGGGCAATTGTTTCCTTCAAGCCTGGCTCTTTTGCATTAATTCTGACATTGGCCATTCTGACGACCATCGCCTTACAAGTGCTTAGCAATTTCGCCAACGATTACGGAGATACTCAAAACGGAGGAGATACAGATGACCGCATTGGCCCGCAACGAGCTGTTCAAGCAGGAACCATTTCCCCATCCCAAATGAAAAAAGCGATGCTACTGACCGGTGTCGTGGCGTTCGGACTGGGACTCGCACTCATTTTCTTCAGTCTGCAGGGAAATGACAATTGGTGGTTGATTGCATTGTTCATTGCGCTCGGTTTAGGAGCCATTGGAGCAGCAATTAAGTATACGGCAGGTAAAAATCCTTATGGCTATCGTGGACTAGGCGATGTCTTTGTTTTTCTATTCTTCGGGCTAATTGGCGTGGGCGGGACCTACTTTTTGATCCAACAAGATGTGACATGGGAAATGATCTTACCGGCCATTACAATTGGAGCCTTTGCCACCGCGGTATTGAACCTGAATAACATGCGTGACATCACTAGCGACGCACTCACCGGGAAACGCACTTTGGTAGTGATGCTAGGAGCTGCAAAAGCGAAACGATACCATTTCGCGCTTGTCATTATTGGATGGCTGAGCCTTAGTGTTTTCCTTGTGTTATTTTCAAAGTCACCATGGATGTGGCTTTCAATGCTCCCCATTCTACTGCATATCAAACATTTGGCAAAGGTAGCTCGCACAACAGAAGCTTCAGACTTCGACCCTGAATTAAAAGTTATGGCATTGAGCACGTTTGTGGTGAGCCTTTTATTATTTGGCACTTCATTGATTTAGGTCAGCAGAATCAGAATGGGGCTTTCGTGGAATCCTATGATGTGAGTTCGCGAAAAAAATCTAACTTGCGTCAGGACTAACATTCATGAAACAACCTCGGATTACAGGTATGGACATCGCTATTGCGTTGATCCTCCCCTTTGTCGTTTACTACGGCATTTACCTAGACTTAGGGCAGAACAGAGATGTTTTCCCTAGAGCTGAACTACATCTGTTATTGGACGGTGCCACTGCTTTTTTCCTCTTCGCGTTGGCCGTTTCTACTGGGCTATCTATTTCTACAGGAAGTGGATTAAAAGGCCTACAACGCTACTTGTTGAAACGAGGCTTATTCTTCCTCCTATTAGGTGGCCTATTGAGCATTATCTGGCCCACCAACATTTTCATTCTACTAGGCGCATGTTCTTTGATCAGCGCGCTCATCATTCCGCTGAACTCAACATTCCTCTTTTTTGTTGCCGCCATGGTGGTTATTGTTGGGGTGGCGCTCAATCAGTTTGGGAACGCCAAAATCTCCTTGGACCCATGGGACGACAACCTTCCTATGTCGCTTGTCAAACACATTGCCACCGACGGATACTACGCGGTGGTTCCGTGGCTTTTCTTCTGGCTTTTGGGAATCATTTATTCGCGAGGAGACTTCTTTTCGAAGCGTGGAAAAGAGCTTCGTTCCATGTTTGGACTTGTACTGTTGTTAATTGGGATAGGCATTGAATTCATCTTTGAAAATTGGATTCTTTCATCTTCCGCTCCGCAGCATCCCTTTAGCAGAGAATCTATCTTCGACCTTCATCTTCCGGCCTTCATATTTGGAGCAAGCGGACTTTCCATCATTGTTTTCAATTTCATCATGAGCTACTACGAAAAACTCCCAACCAATGCCATGGGGGATTTCATTCGTTACTTCGGTAAAATGAAGTACTCTATTCTTGCTGCTCAAGGCATTGTTGGTGGAATACTTGGGTTCAAGCTTGTTGGATTAGAGACGTATGGCGCATACTCTGTTATTGGAATGGGAATCATTGGTACCGTGATTGGCGGACTGGTTTCGTACTTTTGGACGAAACGTTTTGGCCTTGGACCTGTTGTAAAGGTATTAAAGATGCTCAATTGACCATGAATTCCATCCAACTGGATTTTGTTTTTCGCGAAATGAATTTCCGAGTCCCAGCGAGGACATCGCGTGACACCCTATTCACCAAACCATCTTGGTTCATTCGACTCACTGACTCAGCAACACTTCAAACGGGTTATGGCGAATGCTCTTTGATCCCTACGTTAAGCATTGATGACCCGGTAAGGATTACGAGCGAATTGCAATCCCTTAAATCATCTGGCCTTTCAGAAGAGGTAGATTTATCCTATTTCTCTTTCGCTCCAGCACTGCGGTTCGCCCTGGAATCAGCGATTAACTCGCTCAAAAACCAGCCATTCACTGTGTTCCCAAGTTCCTTTGACAAGAACCCCATTCCAATCAATGGTTTGATTTGGATGGACCATGCCGAAGGAATGCTTCAACAAATTGAAGATCGTGTGGCAGAAGGGTTTTCTATTTTAAAGATGAAGGTGGGAGCCCTGGATCACGAGGAAGAGCTGGAGATTCTCAGAGCATTCCGAAGTCGGTACCCGTCTAGTCAGTTTGAATTGCGCGTAGATGCGAACGGAGCGTTCACCAAAGAGAATGCGCTGGACCGTCTGAATGAACTTTCCCAGTTCGACATACATAGTATTGAACAACCTATCAAGCCCCGTCAATGGGAGCTAATGAAAGACCTCGTTGCGAACAGTCCTATTCCTATTGCTTTGGATGAAGAACTGATTGGCTATCCTGACAAGGAATTGGTCCTTGACACGATTATGCCTGACTACCTCATTATTAAGCCCAGTTTGATTGGCGGTTTTCGCGAAGCAGAAGAATGGACTAAACTGGCTTCTGAACGCGGGATTAACTGGTGGGCAACCTCTGCGTTGGAAGCAAATATTGGCTTGAACGCCATTGCCCAGTGGTGCGCTCAAAGCGGTAATCCCTTGCCACAAGGTTTGGGAACAGGAAGACTCTTCACCAATAACATCCCTTCACCATTGCTAGTGAAAGATGCGCACATTCAAGCTACCAACACCCCTTGGGACTTAAGTTCACTGGATTTTGACTGACTGTGTTCTCCATATCAATAACCACCGCTATTCATGGCCTTTTCATGCACTTCAACACCATACCGGTGAATTTGAACGGACCATTTGGACCTACCTCAATGAATGGTTTACACAAGATGAGTTCGAAGTCATGACATCAGGCTCTACTGGTGCCCCGAAAGTAATACGCCATCAAAAATCAGCCATCGTGTGGAGCGCTACTTCAACTGCCAAGGCCCTCCAGCTTCAACCTAAAACGAACGCACTGTGCTGCTTGCCCATTGAGAAAATTGCGGGAAGAATGATGCTGTACAGAGCCATCATTAACAACTGGGAATTGACATTACGAACTCCTTCAGGCATGCCGTTCATTGCTGATGATCAATTTGACTTTGTTGCGTTGACACCGTTTCAAGCCACTAAAACCGTTCAAGCAATGCCTTCCGTTTTCAACCACATCGGCAACGTGATCCTTGGAGGAGCTCAAGTCTTGGACACGCTAGCCATTGCGTTGAAACCATTCTCGTGCGCCGTGTGGGAGACCTACGGAATGACGGAAACGATTTCTCACGTGGCCTTGAAGCAATTGCAACCGTTAAGGCAGACACGTTTTTATGCATTGCCCGACGTGAAGTTAACAACGAACGCGGAAGACCAACTCCTAATTGACGCCCCGCACTTGAGCGCTCAACTGGAAACGAACGACATTGTGCACCTCGTTGACGAACAATCATTTGAATTGTTAGGGCGAAAAGATGACGTGATCAATTCAGGTGGGATCAAACTGTTTCCTCACACCATTGAAGCGAAGTTAGCTGGCAGTATAGAGGAACGCTTTTTCATCACCAAGTCTTCAGACGAAGCATTGGGAGAGGTCGTAACCATGGTCATTGAATCAGCTCCTTGGAATGAAGAGCGAAAGGCACAACTCACGGATCACTTCGCGAAGCAATTGGATAAATTCGAACGACCGAGAAAAATCACTTTTCAGTCTGCTTTTAGTGAGACAGATACTGGAAAAATAATTCGCAAATTGCCCTCATGAAAAAACTTGTTTTCGCAACGAACAACAGCAACAAACGCGATGAAGTAGCGCGAATGCTTGCTGGAAAATATGAAGTGCTTACGCTGGCAGACATCGGATGCACAACGGACATTGTTGAAGATGCCAACACACTTGAAGGCAATGCCCTCATCAAAGCGGAGTATGTGTGGAAGCACTTCCAGTTGGATTGTTTCGCAGATGACACGGGGTTAGAGGTTACCGCGTTGAATGGCGCACCCGGGGTGATTACCGCGAGGTATGCTGGAGAAGCCAAAGACAACCAAGCCAACATGGCCAAGGTGCTCGCAAACCTTGAAGACAAATCCAATCGTTCAGCCCAATTCAGAACAGCTGTTTGCCTCATGGAAAATGGCACCCCTACCCTTTTCGAAGGGATTTCAAAGGGACAGATTACGCATGAAAAGGCTGGCGAAGAAGGCTTTGGATACGATCCTATTTTTCAACCTGAAGGACATACCATTACGTTTGCGGAAATGAGCCAAGACGCCAAAAATGCAATCTCGCACCGAGGAAGGGCAATTGGCAAACTCATCACCTACTTAACCAACAAGGACAGCTAAAAAGTTGTTCGAAAACTCTTTTCCCGCAAACCTTCAAGAGACGTCAGATTTCGTATCTTGCGCGGTCAAACCATTCATATTATGGCGAATTATTTGGACTTCGAAGAACCGATCAAAGAGCTTAAAGAGCAACTTGACAAGACCTTAGAACTTGCAGAAAGCGAGAAAATCAAAGGAGACGTTTCGAAACGAGTAAAGGAACTTGAGAAACTGATTAAAACCACTACCAAAGAGATTTACAGTGGTTTAACTCCATGGCAACGTGTGCAGGTGTCTAGACACCCTGACCGTCCGTATACCCTTTCATACATTGAGGAAGTCACAGGAGGCAATTTCATTGAATTGCACGGTGATCGAACAGTGAAAGATGACAAAGCCATGGTTGGTGGCATGGGAATGATTGGAGATCAGAGCGTCATGTTCGTTGGTCAGCAAAAAGGTGTGAACACCAAGATGCGTCAATTTCGAAACTTCGGAATGGCGAACCCAGAAGGCTACAGAAAAGCATTGCGCTTGATGAAGCTTGCTGAAAAGTTCAACATGCCCGTTGTTACCTTTATTGATACGCCAGGAGCATTTCCTGGATTGGAAGCTGAAGAGCGCGGACAAGGTGAGGCGATTGCCCGCAACTTGTTCGAAATGATTAAGCTTAAAGTGCCAATCATTTGTGTTGTCATTGGTGAAGGTGCTTCAGGTGGCGCATTGGGCATAGGCCTTGGAGACAAAGTTCTCATGTTAGAAAACACATGGTACTCTGTTATTTCACCTGAATCATGTTCGTCCATTTTATGGAGGAGCTGGGATCATAAGCAAGAAGCGGCAAGTGCATTGAAGCTTACGAGTGAAGACATGTTGAAGAACAAGCTCATTGATGGAATCATCAAGGAACCTCTTGGAGGCGCCCATGCAAATTCGGAAGAGATGTTCAACACCGTGCGTGAAGAAATTCTAAAGCATATTGAAAAGCTTTCGGCTTTAGCCCCAGAAAAAAGAGTAGATCAGCGCATCAAGAAATTTGGCTCCATGGGAGTTGTGAATTCTTGATGAGATAATATAGTACGTCGCGAACGCAATTTTGCTCACGTTTTCAACAAACTTCGCATGAGAACTCTGTTGGTTAATACGTTAGGGAATGTTAGTTTTGCACGAAATTTCAAACCGGTAAGAAGTTAACACCAAATCAATCTTAAATGAAAACGACCGCATTTAAAGTCTTTTCTTTCCTTTCAATTGTTGCCCTCTTCCTTACGGCTTGTGGAGGCCTAGGAAAAATGGAGAAGCACATTGAAGAATTGAACGCTAAAGCTGAACCAGAGCCACTGATTGTTCGCGGAGACAGCGTTGAAATCAACATCACAGGAAAATTCCCTGAGAAGTACTTCCATAAGAAAGTAATTGTAGAAGCAACACCTGCTATTGTATACGATGGTGGAGAAGCTACTTATGAAACACAAGGTTACCAAGGGGAAGACGCTGCAGGTAACTACGAAGTGATTCCTTACGATGCTGGAAAGAGCTTTTCTTATACTGACAAAGTAGCTTTCGTACCTGGTATGGAAGAGTCTACTGTTGAGTTACGTGTAGGAGGTTCTAAAGGGAGTCAGACGGCAACGTTTGATCCGCTTCCAGTTGGAACTGGTGTTATTACCACTCCGTACTTGGTTCAAAGTGACGATATGTTCTTGATCGCTGGAGACAACTTCGAGCGTGTTCTTTCTTTCACGGAAGAAGCAGTTGTAAACTATGCTTACAACTCTTCAAGTGTTCGTTCAGGAGAAACAAGAGATCAAGACGTTAAAGACTTGATGGCTTTCGTAAAGTTTGCTTCTGAAAAAGACAGCATCGTAATCACAGGTACGAATGTAATGGCTTACGCTTCTCCTGAAGGTGAGATTTCATTGAATGAAGACCTAGCGCAAGAACGTGCTGAATCAGCAAATGCGCTTGTTGAAAAGGAAATGAAGCGTCGTAAGATCGCTCCTGAAAACAGAGATGCTTTCTACAACAACACTCCTAAAGGAGAAGATTGGGAAGGCTTCAAAGATTTGATGGAAGCTTCTAGCATTGAAGACAAAGCATTGATCATCCGCGTGCTTGAAACATACTCTGACAAAACAGAGCGTGAGCAGCAGATCAAGAACATCTCAAAGACTTACAAGGAAATCGAAAAGGACATCCTTCCTTCTCTTCGTCGTTCACAAATCACAGTGAACTATGACGTTGAAGGATACACGGATGAAGAACTTCGTGACTTGAGCAAGTCGAACCCAGACATCCTTACTGTTGAAGAATTGCTTTTCGCAGCAACGTTGTTTGACGGATTGAACGACAAGCTTGAGATCTACCAAAATGCTGAGCGTGTTCACCCTGGAGATTACAGAGGTGCTAACAACGTTGGGTACTGCCTAATGATGCAGAACAAAATGGCTGACGCGAAAGCGAAGTTCCAGAAAGCGCTTGACACAGAAAGCAATCCTGTAAGTATGAACAACCTTGGAGCAATTGCTCGCCTAGAAGGAGATCGTTCTGCTGCTATGGAAATGTTCAACGGTGCAGCTGCTGCTGGTAACGAAGTGAAGTACAACAAAGGAATCATTCAAATTCAGAATGGTGACTATGCTTCTGCTATCAACAACATGGGAAGCTACAACACAATGAACCTAGCATTGGCTAAGGCATTGAACGGAGACGCTAGCGGTGCGAAGACTGTAATGGATAACTCTGGCGATGAATCTGCTGAAGCTTACTACCTACGTGCAGTTATTGCTGCTCGTATGAACGTTGGTGCTGATGTTGTTTCTAACATGACTAAGGCAATCGAGAAAGATGGTTCATTGAAGAACAAAGCAATGAAAGATCTTGAATTCCGCAACTACAAGGCGCAGTTGAACTTCTAATCAACTACCCTTCTATCATATTAAAAGGAGCAACCAATGGTTGCTCCTTTTTTGTTGGATTGAATTTTGGGAGGAGAAGGATGCACGCAAGCGGAGCATGAAAGGATGAGAGCTAGCGGGGCATTGGAGGATTCAAGGAGGCGGAGCATATAAGGATGCGCGCATGCGGGGCATCCGTGTCGGGAGGGGTGGTAGTATCGAACAAGGCTTCGGCAGGCTCAGCCACCTCCTGGAGTTAAGAGCCATTTCTAATAGCTCAGCCATCTTTTGGAGCTGACATTCAGCCTTGATAGCGCTTAAAAAAGGATGGAGACTGAGGGAGGATGGGCGCATGCGGAGCATTGGAGGATGCGCGCAAGCGGGGCATAAAAGGATGCACGCGAGCGGAGCATCCATATCGGGAGTGGGAAGGATTCTTTCTTAGAAAATGATCTTCTTCGATCTTCTGCGCTTCACTTGGCGCATGCGCTTCCTTGTTGGATTGAAGCGGTTCTTGTATTGATCTTGAATGAGGTAGTTCACCTTGAACATGGCATACATAAAGCCATCGTCATCTTCAGGGTCACCACGTTGTTGCCCTACAGATGTTACAACGTTTCCAAGGCCATCTTGCTCAAGGCCTAACGCTGGATTGGACAAGTATGCTGCTACGTCACCTTCTTCGCCACCAACGTATAGCGCAATGTCAAAAGGGTTGTAGTATTCAGTACTGACATCGTCTATGTAATCCGTGAATGTATAACGGTAAGAGAGCTCCACTCCTACTGAGAACTGATGTCCAATTCTTTTCGAGTAAGCCAATCCAATGGGAATGCAAATTCCCCATCTCCCGTATTCATCTGGTCCGTCTGGAAGGCCTTGACCTTCTGTTCTGAGCGGACGAAGATCAATCCACTGTCCGTCTAGGTTGGTTTGTGGATTGTAGTTAAACGCTCCAATCCCTCCGAAAAGGTAAAAACTAGACGCTTTGAACTTCCATGGCTTAGCACCACGAATGTTGTAAACGTGTCCTTTCTTAAAGTTGATCGGAATCTCCCATTCCACCATGGCATCGAATTCATAGATCTTGGATCTAAAATTCAAATTTCGATTCTGACGAAATTGTTCCCGGGTTAAATTATCGTTTCCAGACAGCTGACCATAGGTGAAATCCAGTCTCAGGTACAATTTTTTGTACATGGTCCACTTATAACCTACGAATGCGGCAAGCTTGGTTTGACTGATTTCTAGATCTTGAAAATCGTTGGTTCCGATGTCATCTTTTCCTCCTAGGTCTCCCAGAAAGTTAGACCCACCAAAGCCTACAGACACTTGATGTCTGTTTTTCTTCCAATTGTTCTTGTCAAAAAACTGTCCTGATACAGACAGTGAGAAGAGCAATGCTGTTAAAGTTAATATGTTCAGTTTCAATCTCAAGTACTTCAAAAATAAGGGTTTCTGCTCAACTATCCATATTTAACTGCGAAAGTCCTGTTTGCCGCATGAATTCCCACACGACCATTCCAGTACAAACAGATACATTTAGGGAGTGTTTCGTGCCAAATTGTGGTATCTCTAAAAACACATTGCCAAGGGCACACACCTCGTCAGAAACTCCTTTTACTTCGTTCCCTACCACCACAATCCATTTATCGTCTGAAGCCTTCCAATCTTGCAACATGGTGCTGCTTTCCATTTGCTCAACGATGGCTATTTTCCACCCTTCGTCTTGGTACTTCTTCAGGAGTTCCACCATGTTCTCATGGTACTCCCAACTAACGGTTTTATCGGCTCCCAAGGCTGTTTTAAGAATATCGCGGTGTGGAGGCTGAGCACTAATTCCTCCGAGCAATACTTTTTCCAAGCGGGATGCATCAGCTGTGCGAAATACCGAACCTACATTGTTCCCTGAGCGAATATTGTCTAGACCAACGATGAGCTGCACCTTCTTCTCAGCAGCATATTCATCTGGACTGAGCCGTCCCATTTCTGTGACCTTCAATTTTCTGTTCATGGTGCAAAGAACGAAGAACCCCCAGCCTTTTGCAAGACTGGGGGTTCCTTTATCTCAATGTGTAAGAGACTAGTGTATTTGCATGTAGAAAGGCATTCTAGCTTGAATGGTTTCTCCACCTTGTATCATTCCTTTTACTTGTTCCATGTGCTCCAATGTGCGCACATTCAACCCCAATTCTTGTAACAAGATTTGCGTCTTGGCTTGTCCTGTCATTTCTTCGATCAACTTTTCGAATGGGTCTTCAACGATAGGAAGTTCTTTCAATCGGTAATCTTCCAGGCTTGCCAATTCAGCCGCTCTATCAATGGCATCGTTTAAGCTACCAAGTTCGTCTACCAGTCCAATTTCCTTCGCATGAATACCGGTCCAAACGCGCCCTTGGGCAATGGAATCAACATCTGCCACCTTCATACTTCGCCCTTCAGCAACCAAGCCAATGAATTCGTAGTAGATGTCAGAAACTTGCTCATTGATCGCTTCAAACTCCACCTCATCCAACGGACGTGTTGTGGTTAAAACACCCGGATGTTCATTGGTGTGTACACGGTCAAACGTAACGCCTAGTTTCTCATTGAACATACGCTCCATGTTCGGAATCATACCGAATACGCCGATAGAACCTGTAATTGTGGTAGGCTTCGCGAAAATCACATCGGCCCCTGCTGAGATATAGTAACCACCTGAAGCGGCCAAGTCTCCCATTGATACTACAAAAGGTTTTCCTGCCTCTTTAATCAATTCTGTTTCTCTCCAGATCACATCGCTTGCTAAAGCGCTTCCTCCTGGTGAGTTTACACGAAGAACAACTGCTTTTACCTCATCGTTCTCACGTGCCTGACGCAATGCCTTCGCGATGCGGGCAGAACCAATGGTAGCGTCATCTCCTTCACCAGACTCAATGGCTCCAACAGCGTACACCACTGCAATTCGATCTGCACCTAACTCAAACGGCTTGTCGGTAGGTACTTTTGCACGGGTGTATTTTCCAAGCTTCACAAAACGAAGTTTCTTGGCATTGAAGTCGTACTTCTTCTCTTCCTCTTCGTCGGTACTTTCTTCTTCTTCTACCCCTACTTTCGCTTCCAGCATGGCAATGATTTCGTCTCGGTACATGGTACCATCCACTAAATTCGCTGCTACTGCATCTTCAGCACTTCTTATCTCCAATCCGTCTGCAATGCTGTTGAGTTGATCGATTGATACATTTCTACTTGCTGAAATATCAGCGAGCATCTCTTCCCAAATTTCGCCCAAAAGCACTTCCATCTGCTCCCTGTTGCTTTCAGACATGCTTTCATACATGAATGGCTCAACTGCACTTTTGTACTTGTTGTCTGGTCCGCGAACGATGGTAACGTCAACGCCTAATTTATCCAACATTCCTTTGAAGAATGCGAGTTCGGTGTAGAGTCCTGAGAACTGTAAATCACCTTGTGGGTAGAGGTACATTTCGTCTGCTACAGAGCCCAAGTAGTAACTCCCTTGGGTATATCCTTCCGCATAAGCGATAATCCACTTGTCTGATTCTTTGAACTCAACCAACGCGTCCCTTACATCTTGAATGGTAGAAGGAGATGCCGCGATGGACGAAAGATCTAGGAAGACTCCTTCAATGCGGTCATCTGTTGCTGCTTTTTCAATGTTGTTGAGAATGTCATTCAAACCAAGCTTTGTATTCGGCTCCAGCGTATTGAAATCGATGTCGAATTGGTTTTCGATGCCTCTTTCAATAATCGGATCGTCCAATTCAATGTGCAATACACTTCCCGTTCTAACCATGGTCTCTTGTGGTTCTGCATTGGCTGCTATTCCGCCGATCATGGCGAAGAAAATCAGCATGAGCACTACAGATAAAACGATGTATGCTAGGATGCTTGCTAGAAACGAAGCTCCAAATATTTTTCCAAACGTTACTTTCATGTTGTCTTTATTTCAAGCGTAAAATTAGGGATGAACTGCTAAGTGAGCAGCGAACTTTACGTCAACGGAAAATGTGTGATGACGAACGGGAATCCTTCTTCAGAAAACTATCTTTGCATCCTTTATGACACTAGCGTATATCGGCATCGGGGGGAATTTAGGACGAAGAGAGCTGTTTCTTTCTTCCGCAAAGCGACGTATTGAAAAGGGAATAGGCCCGATTGTAACGGAGAGTTCCATTTACGAGACAGCCGCTTGGGGTATGGAAAATGCACCTGATTTTCTGAATCAAGTAATAGCGGTTTCCACTGAATTGACTCCCAACGAGTTGCTTCAAGCGTGCTTTAAAATTGAACGTTTTTTAGGACGAAAAAGGAACAGTCAAGCAGGATATGCGTCACGTACAGCTGATTTAGACATTCTTCATATGGAAGGGATTGCGTCAAATGAAGTAGCTTTGACCTTACCTCATCCGAATATTGCGAAGCGCCGTTTTGTGCTGGTTCCGTTTTCTGAAATTGCACCGCACCTCCAGTTGCCAGGAACGTCAAAATCCATTGCTGACTTATTGGATGAATGTGAAGATTATACAGAAGTAACGAAATGGGATTACCCTACAGCTATATAAGTATTGAAGGAAATATTGGTGCCGGAAAAACCTCTTTGGCTACTAAGTTGGCAGAAAAGCACAACGCTAAATTGGTGTTAGAGGAATTTGCTGAAAATCCGTTCTTGGAGCATTTCTACAAAAACCCGGACCGCTATGCGTTTCCAGTTGAGCTCTCTTTTCTTGCCGAGCGCTTTTCTCAGTTAAAAGATGAGCTTTCGAGTAGAAACCTGTTTCAGAGCGTTGTGGTATCAGACTACTTTGTATCGAAATCGTACATCTTCGCGAAAGCCAATTTAGAGCCCGATGAATTCGATTTGTTCATGCAGCTCTTCAAACTTGTGGAAACCAACTTGCCGAAGCCTGACCTATTGGTATACCTATACCTTCCCATTGAACAGCTTCAGAAGAACATTCAAAAGCGCGGACGAACTTACGAGCAAGAAATCAAGGATAGTTATTTGAAGAGCATCGAAAAAAGCTACTTCACATTTATGCGTCAGCACAAGAAACAGCGTGTAGTAATTATTGACACCTCTGATATGGACTTCGTGAATAACGAAGCCGATTTTCTGCGCATGGAGGAATTATTGAGTGCTCCTTATAAGCCGGGGATGCATCGGGTGAAAGCGTGATTGAAAACCACGGAATCACGGAACCACGAGCTAGGCTCGTGGGTACGAAAGGCGTTTTGGGATAAAAGGGCATCAAAAAAGGGTCGACTTTCGCCCACCCTTTTGACACTTTCGTGTTTGAATTCGTCTTAAAGCTTACTTCAATAGCTCCGCCATTTTCGCACCAATCTGTGCTGGCGAATCTACCACGTGAATTCCGCATTCACGCATAATTTTCTTTTTCGCTTGTGCTGATTCTTCAGCTCCCGAAACGATTGCTCCGGCGTGTCCCATTGTTCTACCAACTGGTGCTGTTTCTCCAGCGATGAATCCAACAACTGGTTTCGTAGCGTTCTCTTTGATCCAGCGAGCGGCCTTCACCTCAAGGTCACCACCAATTTCACCAATCATGATGATACCGTCTGTGTCATCGTCAGCCATGAACAGTTGAATGGCCTCTAGTGTTGTTGTTCCGATGATAGGGTCACCACCAATACCGATTGCTGTAGACTGACCTAGACCGGCCTTGGTAATTTGATCTACTGCTTCGTATGTCAACGTTCCAGACTTCGATACAATACCTACTCTACCCGGTGTGAAGATGAATCCTGGCATGATACCAATCTTCGCCTCACCTGCTGTAATAATTCCTGGGCAGTTAGGGCCAATCAATGTGCAATCACGTTGATCTACGTAGGCCTTTACCTTCACCATGTCATTTACTGGAATACCTTCTGTAATGGTGACAATTACTTTGATTCCTGCATCAGCAGCTTCAAGAATGGCATCTGCGGCAAATGCTGGTGGCACGAAGATGATTGAAACGTCGGCACCTGTTTCTTTCACAGCGTCTTCAACTGTATTGAAAACTGGCTTCCCAAGATGCTCTTGTCCGCCTTTTCCTGGAGTAACACCTCCAACTACACCTGTTCCGTATTCGATCATTTGACCCGCGTGGAAAGTTCCTTCACCACCGGTAAATCCTTGTACGATAACCTTTGAATCTTTATTGACAAGTATGCTCATTGTTTCGTTTTCTTCGTGAGTTTACGAGCGCGAAAATAAAGCAAGTTGAAGGTATATGAAAGCAGAATGAATAAAATCCACGAATTGTTGAAAGAATAGCCTCAGAATATCTGCTCAGCCAACATGAGAATCATATTCGTTTTTGTTCTGATTGCCACTTACCCCGTTTTCGTACCAACTACTCATTCAAATCGTCCGCTTTCTCATTTGCACCTTTGGTTACCTATACTTCATTCTACATTTGGTCCTTGAGCTGACTAACCAGCGCTTTAACAAACTAAAAGCAAACCTATTAATCACTAAAAATTCAGTTGGAACTTGCTGAGTTACGAGAATTTAACCACCTTTGTTGCGGATTGAAAGATCCAACTGAAAAACAACCAAAATCTATTCATTATGAAAAGCTCTCTAATGCGCCAGCTTTCGCTGTGCGCTATGGTGTTCGCTCTCTTCGCGTTCACTCAAAACTCCGCTAACGCCCAAAACTGGTACATTCCTTTTGATTTCGGTGCATCTGCTACTGAACCTGCCGTGAATGCTGCTGATGCTCCTCCGGGGTATTATTTTGCTGACCAAGCGTGCATTCAAACAGTTATTGATGCTGATGATTTCTGTATTACTGATGATTGGGATACCTTTTGCCAAGACGCCTACCTCACTTGTTTGGGTTGTACTGAATTGACGTGGTACATTCCTGTTGTGCCGAATACAGGCCCTGCAGTTTACAACTGCGTTGCACCAGCTGGCTACTATGCTCCAGACCAAACGGTTGTCTTTACCATTGAACATTTTGTCATCGCCCCACAGCTCAATTCGTTCAATAAAATCTTCATACAACTCGTCTTGGTTGAATTCAATGGTGTGACAGACAGTGACATCAATTCTTCTTTTTATCACCCGAATGGGCGATTTCTGGAGAGGATGCACGCGAGCGGGGCATCCGTGTCTGGGAAGAGGATGCGGGGAAGCGGGGCATCCATTGAGGAGGATGGGCGCAAGCGGAGCATCTATTGCGGGGGGAGGAAGGATGGCTTTTCAATAATGGATTGGCAATAATGGTTTTTTAAGTAGGGTGAAGAGAAACCTTGTTGTATTTAGCTCAGAAGACACAAAGAATGAAGTCGATGAAGGCATATGTGATGGGGATGGCGGTTAGTATTCTAACGGCATCAGCGGGAGTGGCGCAGCAAGCGCCTGACTTCACTGTGACAGATATTTCTGGCACAGAGCATCAGCTGTATCATGATTACTTGGATGACGGCCAAGTGGTCGTGATGGGCTTCTTTTATGTTGGAGCACCGTTGGCAACAGAGGTTTTTTCTTCGCTCCAGGACTTGGCCAATTTTGAACTAGCGGAAGAAGCGCCTGTTCAATTCTTGTTGATGTCGAACTTGGATACGGAAAGTGACCTTGTGCAGTTTGCCGATCAAGCAAGCATCGATATTCCACTGGTTGGTTATGAAGGAGGTGCTGACGATGCCATGACACCCTACATGACCGGCGAATTCGGCATTTTTTATGGCTACCCCATGTTCGTATTGGTTGGACCAGATGGTACAGTGATTTATGACCCTTGGGGAGACAACGTAGAAGACACCATAGCACAAATCAGTAATGCTATAGACTTATTATTGGGCGAAGGAACGAACAGTATCGATGAAGCAGCTGTTGCTACACCAACAGTGCTTGTTACGCCGGAAGGCCTCGATATTACTGTTCCAACCCAACAGAACAACTCATTGCTGAACCTCTACCATTCGAATGGAAGACTCTACTTCGAAGGTTTTTTGAATGAAGGGCGAAATGCAATCCCTGTGCAGGAGAAAGGGATATCATTGTACTCGATTCAGTCTAGAAACGGTAGACGAATCACAGGGAAATTTAGTAAATAAACCTGCCTGTTTGCTATAAAGAGAAGGCCGCTTGTTGCGGCCTTTTTTTATTGAATGATTTTTTTTGATGGACGGAACCACGAGAACCACGAGCTAGGCTCGTGGCTACAAAAGGGTCTTGGGCATGGGAAGAGGTGGCTGAGCTTGCCGAAGCCTCGGTTGTTCTTCTAACAAGGATAAATGGGTTCAACGGCACTTCGATAAACTCAGTGACCTCTAGTTGCAATTAACCGTATTGGAGTGATTCTCTGGAAGAGGTGGCTGAGCCTGTCGAAGCCTCGCTTGTTTTTCTAACAAGGGTAAATGAGTTCCCCCAGCACTTCGGCACTTCGGTAAACTCATTGACCTCTAGTTGCAATTAACCGTATTGGAGTGATTCTCTGGAAGAGGTGGCTGAGCCCGTCGAAGCCTCGCTTGTTCTTCTAACAAGGGTAAATGGGTTCACCGGCACTTCGGCACTTCGATAAACTCAGTGACCTCTAGTTGCAATTAACCGAAGGCTTCGTATTCACTTAGACCTATATTATTATCCCGTAACTTTGTCCCATGATTTTTCAAGCTGATGGCGCAACGATTTGCGCTTTGTCGACTGCTCCGGGAATGGGGGCTATTGCTGTTATTCGGGTTTCTGGTCCGGATGCGATTGGGATTGGTGATGCCTTGTTCTCACGGGATTTACGCAGGGCCGATTCGCACAAAGCACTTTTTGGTGTAATTCGGAAGGGAGAGCAACTTATTGATGAAGTGCTGCTCACTGTTTTTAAGGGGCCGAATAGCTTTACCGGCGAAGATGTGATTGAAATTGCTTGTCACGGATCGGTCTTCATTCAAAACCAGCTGTTGCAGCTATTGGTGGAAAATGGTTGTCGGTATGCGAAGCAAGGAGAATTCACCTTTCGTGCTTTCTTCAACCGGAAAATGGACTTGTCGCAAGCGGAAGCCGTTGCAGATCTAATAGCCGCGGAGTCTGCCGGAGCGCATGAGTTGGCGCTGAATCAAATGCGTGGAGGATTTTCAAATGAGATTGCCCACCTACGCGAACAGCTGATCAACTTCGCCTCCCTGATCGAACTTGAATTGGACTTTGCGGAAGAAGATGTTGAATTCGCCGATCGTAGTCAGTTTACCAAGCTCCTATTCGAAATTGAGGTGGTGCTGAAGCGTTTGATTGATTCGTTCCAGACGGGTAATGCGATCAAAACGGGGATTCCTGTTGCCATTGTTGGAAAACCCAATGCGGGGAAATCGACTTTATTGAATGCACTGCTGAATGAGGAGCGCGCCATTGTGAGTGATATTCCCGGAACTACACGAGACACGGTGGAAGACCGCGTCAACATTGAAGGTGTTTCGTTCCGCTTTATTGATACCGCGGGACTGCGCGAAACGGAAGATGTAGTGGAGAAGATTGGTGTTGGACGAAGCAAGGATGCCATCAAATCGGCCACCATTGTGCTGTATGTGTACGATGTAAACGAACACACGGATGCTTCTATCGCAGCGGTCGAAGCGCAGCTTCAACACGACCTAGACCCATCGCGCCAATCGTTGCTGATGGTTGGAAACAAAATTGATGAGCACGCAGACCACTCTTCATCGCACACGGCTCACCTCTTCATTTCAGCCAAGCACAAAACGGCTATTTCTGATTTACAAGAGACCTTGATCAACTTGAGTAATTTGCGCTTGAACACCGAAGGCAGCACGGTGACCAACATTCGGCATTACGAGGCACTCACCAGCGCCTATACTTCGTTGCAAGAAGTTCTCATTGGAATGGAAAACGCCGTATCTGGTGACTTCCTCGCGATCGACATTCGCAAAGCCCTTCACCACTTGGGAGAGATTACGGGAGAGATCACGAGTGATGATTTGTTGGGGAATATATTTGGGAAGTTTTGTATTGGCAAATAAGCACCTTGTAGATGCTTGTCCTTAATTTGTAATTACCTGTATATCAGTATTTTACTTGTATTTCTCTAGCAAGATTCTTACCTTAGCTGGGGCTATGTCGTTACGAAAAGCCTCCTATTGTCAAGGTCTGGAAGTCACCGAGGGAGATGATACAACATGACACAACATGGGTAACCATGATAGGTCCACCTATGCCATGTTGTATCAAAATTCAAACCCACCAAAAACATAGGAAATTATGAGCAGCAACATGCGCATCGATAAGGTGTGTAGCTACTGTGGAAGTCACTTTGTGGCTAAAACAACTGTTACCCGACATTGTGGAGATTCTTGTGCGAAGAAGGCCTACAAACTACGAGCACGAATGAAGAAAATCTCAGAAACAGAGATAGAGACTGAAATCATCGTCCGAAGAGAACGCGTTAAAAAAAGTGAGGAAATCAGTGACCGAGAAATACTGAGTATTAAACAAGCCGCTGAATACATAGGAGTAAGTATCTCTTCTATTAATAGAGGAATGAAATCTGGAGAAATACCCTACACGAAAATGCTGGGAAGAGTATTCATTTTGAAACGAAAGATTGATGAAAAATTAGGGTTATGAAAATAGCATTGCGAAAAAGACGGGGGTTGAAATTCTCTTCCCTCTCAATAGATATATATTTAGGAAAGGATCAAAAAA
The DNA here is from genome assembly GCA_029245065.1 of Flavobacteriales bacterium. Taxonomy (GTDB): domain Bacteria; phylum Bacteroidota; class Bacteroidia; order Flavobacteriales_D; family Sanyastnellaceae; genus JAQWQB01. The sequence goes on from JAQWQB010000109.1 coordinate 23,326, forward strand.
GAAAACATGAACCACTCCCCTTCAAGCTGATCAATGATCCAAAAACGGCTGCAGAGCGAAAAGAAAATAAGGTCAATCTGGAAAAAGCAGAGATGGGTTTTGAATTGTTCTCGGTTTTCTGGGCTGTGCCAGCCAATTCGAAGAGGATACTATTGTCATTAAAACGACGGTAGCGAATGAGCTCAATGTTACGATTGATTTGCCCAATGGCATAATCATCATAACGAGTAAAGTCTTTGGCTATACAGAGTAAACGTGGATTGGACCAATCCACTTCAATGCTTTTACCCAGCTTGTTCATGCAAAGCATTTCAAAGTTTGCTTGATGATCCATCAGCCAATCCAGGTAGAACAACCCTTGGTTAATCACATTCTCTTTATTGTC
>JAQWQB010000115.1 GCA_029245065.1 Flavobacteriales bacterium
CCTAATTGACCTTCAGGAGGGTTTAGTTGATTCGCGACTACTATATCTTCAAGTAATTCATCACTGAAGAACACGAGCAAACTTCGATAGAATTTTGAAGGTGATAATTTTTCGGTCATCAGACAACGTCCAGCTTTCATAAGCAAGAAAGAGGAACTATCGATCACAACTGGGGAATCAGAAGTAAACACTTCTTTTGTTCCTTCTTGAAGAAAACTTAGAGTGTTTAGCTCCAGATCCACCATGCTTTTATCGTGCATTACATGAGTGGAATAATCATGGATTAGCACTTTTGTCCTAGTGCTTAACTCAAGATCAGAAGGTAGTGTGTATATCTGCATAAGTCGTCTTCGGTGCTAATATCGCCATTAAAAACGCGGTTCGGTAGTGCTAAAAGCTCACATTTTGAGATCCTATATTCTGAATAGTACCGAATCCTATAAATTGGCATGAAAGTTGATCGCATCTCAACTATAAAACACAATTCAAATGAAAAACACGAACATCATTACCCTCTCTGCTGCGGCAGTTATCCTCTGCGCATTATTCGCATTTACTAATCCAGCAGCAGAAGCCACTCCTGTTCAGTATGAATTTACCTCTTTCACGGTTATTGAATCCATTGTGCCAAACGGACTTGGTCGTTCAAGAATTATCAATGCCTTAGAACAACGAGACTATAAGGAATTCACGAGTGTTCAATCATCAGAAGACAAATCGAGAAACAAGTCTGATCGTGGAGAAATCCGTGTAGAGAATTTTGAAGAAACGAAGCTGTTGAACTTCTACAATATCGGTGGTATTCGATTTCAAAACATTGCGGCCAATGACGCGGTAGTTAACAGTAAAGTGAACGCCATGCTTGACCAAGGTTGGGAAATCGTTCAAATCGCTTCAGGAGTTGAAGCTGTTGGCGGAAAAGACGACAACAATGGTCTTTACCTTACACGTTTTTATTTCAAAAAAGCCAAGTAAATAACTCGACATAAAAAAAGGGCTTCCGAATCGGAGGCCCTTTTTTTTATGCTTTAATGTTGGCGATTAGTCAACCATCAACTTGTATGTTGCTCGTTGTCCGTCAATCGTAACTATCAATTGATAGATTCCAGTTGCTAGGTCACTTACATCGAATGTGTGACGGTTAGCTCCAGAAGCTGCAGGAATATTCTCTGTTGAGATTACTCTTCCTGTAAGGTCTACCAATTCCATTCCTACGTTGTGTTGACCGATAAGTGTGAAATCCATTTGCACTGTGGTCGAAGCAGGGTTCGGATAAACAGACATTGATGTCAAAGCATCAATTTCATTAATTCCTACTACTGTTACAGTAACCATTACACGCTCAGATACACATTCAGTTCTTGGAGTAGAAACTACCCAGTCGTAGAAGAAATAGTAATAAGCGGTTGCGTTCTCTCCGTTCACAGAGCTCGAAGTAATTGAAGCCAATGAACCGAGGTCATAAGGGTAGTTCATTTCAGCTGGAGGTCCGTTTCTGTACATTGCAGGGTTTGCAGATGTACAACGCAATGAGTGATCCTCACCAGCTGGCACGAAGAAATCAAGTGTTACAACTGATTCTCCTGCTGGTACGTCAACTGTTGCTGATGCTAGTTCAACTCCATTGCTATTCAAAACAGCGATGGTTCTGTTACCTGCGTCTTCAGCATAAACTCTTACCGAATTAAGCACCATGTCTTCGTTGGCAGTGAAGATCATGTAACGTGCTTCGTTGTCGAAGAATTCACCTTCTCCTGAGTTGTCTAGACGACCACCCACTTCTTCTTCACCTCCGTAAACCAACACATCTTCTACCCAGAAATCGGTAGATGAATCCAATGAAGGCGTTGTAAAGGTATCTCCAACGTACAACGGCTCAGTCGCCATTTCAGAATCGTACCAATGAAGCTCATTTCCTGTACCAGAAAGGTCAGCCGTTCCTGGTTCGTTGATTGTTACATTTTCAACAACAGGGTTAGCTGGTGTTGGGTAAACGGTAACAACAACTTCTTCAGACATCAAGGCTGATTCACAGATATCCATTGTAGACACTGTTACTGTTGTTGATTCACTGATGGTCACTGCTTGCGAATCGTCTCCAGTAGACCAATCGTATGTCGCAGCGTCCGAAGAAATCAATTCAACTGAACCACCTTCGCAGAATTCAAGGTCTCCATTGACGGTAATACTTGGTGCCGCTGGAGTAACAATTTCAACATAAATGCTGTTTGAAGAACCAGTACAGTTTTCTTCAGTGAAAACAGTAACACTGTAGTTTCCTTCAGTAGACACCTCAATTGATTGTGTGTCTTCTCCGTTGCTCCATGTATAGCTGTATCCTTCAGGAGCTGTAATCATTACTGTTTCTCCAGGACAAATCGTTGTAGGTCCCATTGCTTCAATTGCAACTGGATCAATCAAACAATCTGCTTCGAGAATGTTGTGATAAACATTGATTTCCGGGTTGTCAATTTCTGTTTCGAATCCACTTGGCCATTCGATTACCACGTTGTCAATTTCTTCAACTTCGCCTAAACCGAAGTGTACTGAGAACGTATTTACAATACCGTAGCTTTCTCCTGCTCTTACTTCACGAACCTGAACTCCAAAATCTCCATAGATCTTCACCTTCGCTCCGATTGCGTTTTGGTTTGAGATGATTCCTTCTAGGTCAAATCCAACCCAGTTGTTATCGTTTCCGTCATTCATCCAAAGTTGATCTGGATTTCCGTTGTCTGGATCTACATAGATGTTTCCATAGCTTGAATACACGTCAATGCTTCCATCCTTGTTGAAATCTCCAAGGGCGAAGCTGTGCATTGTATCACCATTCGGGAACATGTCAGGTGCTTCAGAGAATGTTCCGTCACCATTGTTCATGTATACTTTGTGCTCACCTCCTGAGTAGATAAGGTCAACCCATCCATCGTTATTGAAATCTTCCATCTTCGCTTGAAGGAAGAATGCTTCTTCTAACAATCCAGCATCAGCAGTTACGTCAGTGAAGTAACCAGATCCATCATTTTCAAACAACATAAGGTTTGAACTGTGGTTGGTAATCAATGCGTCAAAGTAACCGTCATTGTTGTAATCAGCAAAATCTGCAGTCCAAGACTGCTCGTTGAATACAAGGCCGCGGTCCATTGCTGCTTCAGAATAATTATTATCTCCATCATTCAACCAAAGCTGATTGATACGACGTGGATCTTCTGGGTCAGAAATAAACTGGCGACACTTCGCGATGAATAAATCCACATCACCATCGTCGTCAACATCGCTCCAAACAGTTCCGTAGTTTCCACTGTGATCATTTCCAGGGTAGTCTGCCAAATCGTAATCTTCAAGATCGATTAGCGACGCATCTGGTTCCAATCCACCTGCTCCGTCATTGCTCCACATTCTAGAAAGAGCGTCATCATGACATCCGAAGTAGTCAAGCCAACCATCGTTGTTGATATCAGCAACGTTACAAGCCTGCATAAACATGTTTCCATTTGACAGACCAGTTGTTTCATAAACACCTTGGCTAGCGATCGAAACGTAGTGAACACCGTCGTAAGCTCCACCAGAGATTACATCGTTGTGACCGTCGTTCCCAATATCACCAATGGCGAATCCCCATTGCTGATTTCCTGAGACCATTCCATAGTCTACCTGATTGAATCCTTCTCCCGTTCCGTATAGAATGCGAAGGTTGTTTGACTGATCCAATAAAACGATGTCGTCCAGGCCATCTTGGTTCATGTCGTTAACTCCAACACAACCACCGCTATTGTATGAGCCAGGTAGCATTGAGTCTGAATTTGTGAATGACTGGGCAGTCATCAAAGCTGGGACGCATAAAGTCGCCGCAACTATAGCATAAAATTTCTTCATAAGAATTTTAAGTGTTGGTTCAAAAAAGCCTTTGAGACAGGTTTCATCGCAAGGTCTACAATAATACGAAAAACCCTCTCCAAATAAAAGGACGTTTAGGCCTTGTTAGAAGTTACATCTTGGGAAAGTTGGATTCCCTCATGCCCTATCAAAATTGGATTGTCATTGATGCGGCCTTCTTCCGGTCCGTTTTCCAATTTCAAGACTCCTCTTGGGCAAACAGCTGAGCATATCCCACAGCCCACGCACGACGAACGAACGATGTTCTGCCCACGTTGTGCATACCACCGAACATCGATGCCCATTTCGCAATAAGTCGAACAGTTTCCGCAAGAGATGCACTGTCCTCCATTGGTTGTAATTCTAAACCTTGATTTGAAGCGTTGAACCAATCCTAAATACGCCGCTAGTGGGCAACCAAAACGACACCATACTCTGTTGCCCATTGCTGGGTAAAATCCGGTGCCAATTACGCCTGCAAATACAGAACCTATCATGAATTTATAGGTGTCTTGAATGTCATATGTGTTCATGGAGAACACTTCACTTTCTCCTGAAAAGAAGGTGTAAAGCGTCAAGCCGGTCATGAAAACCGCAAAAACCAAAACGGCATGAATCAAGTACCGTTCAATCTTCCAAGCTTTTACACTTTTGTCAGATAATTGACGGTAAGGGTCACCCAGCGTTTCTGCTAGCCCTCCACAGCCACATACCCAACTGCAGTACCATCTTTTCCCAAAGAAATAAACCATCACAGGAACGCCAACGACAATTAAGATAAGTCCCCAAACAAGTAAGAAAATACCCAAGGAGCCCGCACGAAGTTTCGCACTCAGATTCCAATCGAAAAAGAAGTCATAATCCAGTGGCCAAATCTCTTTCATATCCACTCCAGGGTAGCCAAAACGCACCATGATTTCTGGGATCAGAAAGGCAAAACAAATCTGAAAGAATAGCACCGAACTTGTACGCAATATTTGGTACTTATTCCCTCTGTATTTCACAAACATCCGAATCGCCATAACCGTCATAACAGAACAGTACAATAGCCCGTAAAGGAACCATCTTCCGCCAGCAGAACCTTTCAAGAAATAGCTTACCGGGTCAGTGATCATTGACCAACCAACTACGTAATCTGGGAAGAAATACAACACAATATAAAAGGCTACTAACCAAGCGAATACAAGCCAGCCAATCCATCCTCTGTTGGTTGCGGCATGATGAAAAATATGATCATTCTTAATGCCGTCTGTTCCTTGCATTGCCCTGTTGGCAAGCACGTAAATGGTTCCTCCGATGATCCCCATTCCAAAAGTTAGAAATAGGAACCACCCCGTATGATCGTTGATGGGGCCTTTCGAAGCCGTTAATGCAAGTGAGGCAGCAAACTCATGGGGCTTATCCCAAACTACTTCGTCCCATTTCTCTGCCGCTTTTAGTTCGTTGTTCTTCGTCTCAAACGCTTCTCGAACGGCAGCGCTGAAGGCAAACGCATTGGAAAAACATTTACCTTCAGTTGCTGACAAAACGCCTTCCGAGAAGGCCATATAACGTGCGTCAGACTGCTCATTTCCTGTTAGCAATGCCTCCTTGTATTTCGCTTCATCCAATGAGAACGAAGGAAGGAAAAGTGACACTGAAAAAATACTTATTGCTGCCAAGAATAGCAGTAAGCCGAGTGCTCTGAGTTGCTTCATCTTAAAGGGCTATTTTACCGAAAATGCGTTTCCAGCTCTTTCGTTTTGGGGTAATTGACGTCCCCAATTCGCTGTTGAACTTTTGGACAATTGCTTCCTCTTGAGAAGCGTAGAATTCTGGGTCGAAGTTGGCGTCTTTGAGATGTTCTATCACATGTTCAACAGTGCTATTCTGATTCAGCCAAGCGTCGAATCGTTCATGCCTCATTCGAATTCCAAAGGTGTTGATACCGATAAATTCATGCGTGTCTTTATTGAACACAATTTTAATGCACTTCTTACCAGTAGGGTCTTCCCAATAAAAATCGGCCATGTGATCATTCATTCGAGCTGGAACTACCCCGTACGTCTGGTATTCAATGTCGAAAAATTTGGCGCTATTAAACCAATGTCCTGGTTGGTACTGCGTTCGATTTCCGGTCAACGTTCTGGCCACTGTTTCACCCATCATTCGACCGGTGTACCAAACCTGCTCAATAGGCCTTCTTCCAGCTGGTGCTTGGTGAAATTGAGCGCAATCGCCAATGGCGTATACATCAGGAATATTCGTTTCCAAGAATTCGTTTACCATAATTCCGCGTTGGGTATCCAATTGAGACTCTTTCAGGAACTTGATGTTGGGACTAACACCTGCTGTAAGACCAACCAGTTGACAAGGAATACGCTCGCCTTCTTTGGTAATCACAGCGCAGGCCCGCCCGTTCTCATCAGCTTCAATGCGGTCCATTTCGGTGTTCAATCGCAAATCCACATGGTGTTCAACCATATGTCTGGCCACAAGCTCTCCCTCTTCTTTCGGTAAAACATTGCCCCAAAAGCGATCTTCGCGCACCAGAAAAATCACTTTCACGTGTCGGGTCAACAGCATCTCTGCGAGCTCCACTCCTATCAATCCACCTCCTACAATCACGGCTGTTTCTACAGTTCGCTTACTTTCTGCTACCAGCGGTCCGTGTGTGTTTTCCTCGAGTTTCTCTAAATCTTGAAAACTGTAAAGTCCTTGAACACCCGGTAAATCTTGACCTGGCCATCCAAACTTATTTGGTGAAGACCCAGTTGCCAGAACCAAGCTATCATACTTCAATTCTGGAGTATTCTTTAGGAGCAATTTCTTGTTATCGAAATCAACCGTCTCTACTCGGTCATGAATAAGCTCTAGGTTATTTTTCTTCCAGAAATGATCTTCATAAGGCTTCGTATGCTCATACTTCATGTGTCCCATGTAGATGTACATCAGCGCAGTTCTCGAGAAGAAATGGGGCGTCTCAACAGAAATAATAACGATACGATCTGAAGACTTCTTTCGAATGTTCCTTGCAGCCGTTACGCCTGATATCCCGTTTCCTATGATTGCTATGGTTCGCATATGTTTTTCTTAGCTAAGCGAAAATACAACAGGAGGTCTCTTATAAAATCACAAAGAGTTCACCTTTCTATAAACTTCTTTGTTGAAAGCTTCGCCCTGCTCCATGGGCATAATCGTTATTACTTAGTAAGCATGGGGTTTTCAATGCCAAAAACACTAATTTTGTCGCAGAATGATTTCGAACAAAAAAGTTGCCTTGTACACCCTTGGCTGCAAATTAAATTTTGCAGAAACTTCGACCATCGCCCGTTCATTCGCTGAAGCGGGATATGCACGCGTCGAAATAGAACAGACTCCTGACGTTCTTGTAGTAAATACCTGTTCGGTAACTGATCAAGCAGATAAAAAGTGCAGAAATATTGTGCGACGTGTTTTAGGGGCGAACCCCAATGCTTACGTGGCCGTGATTGGATGCTACGCTCAATTGAAACCTGAAGAGATTGCATCCATTCCAGGTGTTGACCTTGTTTTAGGAGCCAACGAAAAATTCAAATTGCTGGATCACATCCACGACCTTACGAAGAATACAGCAGGTGTTGTGGTAGCCGAAGCGATAAAAGAAACACGTGATTTTGTACCATCCTTTTCTTCAGGCGACCGTACAAGAACCTTCTTAAAAGTGCAAGATGGGTGTAACTACTTCTGTGCTTTTTGTACCATTCCACTTGCAAGAGGGCGAAGCAGAAGTGCCACCATTGAAGAAACGCTCTTAGAAGCGCAAAAAGCGGCGAAGGCTGGTGCAAAAGAAATTGTGCTCACTGGAGTAAACATTGGTGATTTTGGAACCGCTCACAATGAAACCTTGTTGGAACTTGTTCAAGAACTGGACAAGATTGAAGGGATTGAACGTTTTCGCATATCTTCTATCGAGCCAAACCTCTTGTCCAATGAAATCATTGAGTTCGTAGCTCAGAGCAACAAATTCGTTCCTCACTTTCACATACCACTTCAGTCTGGCAGCGATGAAGTGCTAAAGTCAATGCGACGACGCTACCTCACTGGGCTCTATGCTGATCGTATCAAACTCATTCGAGAAGTGATGCCAGATGCCTGCATTGGGGTCGATGTGATTGTTGGGTTTCCCGGCGAATCTGACGCTCATTTTCAAGAAACGTTTGATTTCTTGCACCAACTAGATGTCAGTTATTTTCACGTTTTCACTTATTCCGAAAGAGCCAATACCACCGCCGTCCGTATTGATGACGTAATTCCAATGAACATTCGTCAACAACGTAACAAGCAACTGAGAGGGCTCAGCTTGAAGAAAAAGCGCGCCTTTTACGATTCGCAACTTGGGACTGAACACACCGTTTTATTTGAAGGAAACGAGCAGGACGGTCAAATGCATGGCTTCACAGAAAACTATGTGAAAGTCACTACAGATTGGAACCCAACTCTTGTTAATAAAACGGCTTCTGTAAAACTGAATTCGCTTTTACCTGATGGAATTGTTGATATTGCCATCTTAACTAATACCGAAGCTTAAGCGCATGTATCCTAATTTATATTACGCACTGTTTGACCTTTTCGGATGGGACATCCCTATTCTAAAACTCATCAACACCTTTGGCTTCATGGTAGCTGTGGCTTTCATTATAGCCAGCAATTTGCTTTCACGCGAATTGAAGCGAAAAGAGAAAAGTGGGCTAATGCAACCGGGCGAACGAATTGTAGAAGCGGGAAAACCAGCGACGCCAGTTCAAATAGCAACCAATGCACTCATGGGCTTTGTCTTCGGATATAAGTTCGTGTATCTTTTTCTCAATGCAGGTGAATTGTTTTCTGGCGAAGGGCTACCACAAGAGCATATTTTTTCAACTGATGGCTCACTCACTTGGGGAATTGTCCTTGCCATTGCTTTCGGTGTTTGGAGATGGTACGACGGTAAGAAAAGTGCGGAAGCCAACACTGAAACGAAAACAGTTCCTTTCCATGTGCATGAACACACGGGTGCCATTACCATGGTTGCTGCGGTTACGGGAATTATTGGCGCCAAGCTTTTTCACCTTTTCGAAGACCCGGAAAGCTTCATGCTCTTTTTCGAAGAGCCTTCTTTAGAAAGCTTCCTGGGAGGCCTGACCATTTACGGTGGGTTAATTATGGGGGCGTTGGGCGTTTACATCTATGCCCGCAAACACAAGATTAACTTTTTGCATTTGTGCGATGCGACGGCTCCGGGATTGATGCTCGCTTATGGAATAGGCCGTATAGGCTGCCAAATTTCAGGAGATGGTGATTGGGGAATTGCAAATGCAGCACCTAAACCATCTTGGCTAAGCTGGGCGCCTGATTGGATGTGGTCATATACCTACCCGAACAATGTTAACTCTGTTTTTGGTGGCCCTTATCAAGGAGGCTATCAAGGGAAACTCATCACAGAAGCAGACCCTTATCCGTTGTTCGAAGGATTTAGAGGAACTTTTCTTGACCCAGGCGTTTTTCCAACTCCTTTTTATGAAACGGTCATGGCAACCATTATTTTCTTGATTCTTTGGGGCCTTCGAAAGAAGATTAAAGTTCCAGGAATTATTTTTGGTCTGTACTTAATATTCAATGGATTTGAACGCTTTTGGATTGAGAAAATCCGTGTGAACAGCGTTTACGACATTGCGGGACTTCAAATTACACAGGCCGAAATTATTTCAACCATCCTCTTTATTTCAGGCATCATTCTAGTCCTTTACTTACGGAAAAAAGCATCCAATGGAATTCCTCCCGCTCCTGCCTCAAGTTGAACAACTAACCCAGCAAGTGGGAACGTGGCTGTTGGAACAACGAATTTCGCCCGAAGCCATTGAAACAAAAAGCTTAAATAACTTCGTAACCTTTGTTGACAAAGGAGCTGAGGAACAACTTGTGGCCGCACTGAACTCGCTGCTTCCCTCCTCTGGCTTTATTGCAGAAGAAGGCACAGGTTCTCCTGTGAAAGATGGATACAATTGGATCATTGACCCGTTAGACGGAACAACGAACTTCCTACACCAGGTACCTGTTTTTTGCATTAGCATTGCGCTACATTTTCAAGGCGAATTGTTACTCGGAGTAATACACGACCCCAATCGCAATGAAACTTTTTCTTGTGCGAAAGGGCACGGAGCAACTTGCAATGGCAATCCAATTCACGTGAGTACCGCAACCTCATTGGCAGATAGTCTGTTGGCAACTGGATTTCCCTACGATGACTTTGGTAGACAAGAGCAATACCTCAACTTACTTGGGCACATCACTAAAAACACGAGGGGTGTAAGACGACTTGGAAGTGCTGCGCTTGACTTAGCCTACGTAGCCTGCGGTAGATGCGATCTCTTTTATGAATACGCCTTGAATCCATGGGATGTTGCTGCCGGAATCTTACTTGTTCAAGAAGCCGGAGGTACGGTTTCTGATTTCCAAAATGAAGACAACGCCTTGTTCGGAAAAGATATTCTTGCCAGTAATTCTGGTACGCATCAAGAAATGCTACAGGCGATCGAACGCTTCTTCCCTCCTGCGTTGGACTGATAGATTTCATCTTTTTTTATTATTCGGAGGAAACCATTCGGGTAAAAAATATGTTAATTGTATAATCATACACCTGCATGCGCCTTCGATCACTAGTACATATCACCCTGAGTGCCATTTTTTCAATGGCAAGCACACTGACTTTCTCGCAGGTGATTGTTGATCAATGCCTCTTCACGACCTCAGTTGGACCTGGTTTCGAAACCACTGCTGACATAGCAAACGAGCCGGTTGCCGGAGCAGACATGGTTGCCTACACCAATGGAGTTTGGACCGGTGGCGCTGGTGGCGCTGGCCTTTCAATTGCCCCTCCAGTAGAATGCACGTACGTCAAAGCCGTTTTTCTTAGGGTTACCGGTGGAAATGGTGAAGGCGTTGGATTTAGAATTGGAAATGGATTAAACATCGGCGTGCCCTATTCCATTGAGTTCACCTACGTCAGCCACGGAGCAGGAAGCGGGCCAACATTCCAGCCTAGATTATATTCATCCAATAGCCCTGTTCTGTTTAATGAGGAAGGTGAGCTACAAGGCACATTAATCAACAACATGCCCGAGGCTGGCAATACATGGGAGACCAATACCATCAACTTCACCGGAACCAACGCAAACGCAGGTCACAATTACCTTTGGGTATACGCCAATACCAGTAGCGGTATGGTCATGAACCCTTGCCAAATGGACAGTGGCCCAATTGAAATAGATTTACCACCGGTGATTGAGGCCTGCGAAGGAGAAACTGTAGAAATTGGAGACCCTGATGCACAAGGAGCCACTATTCTTTGGAACACAGGAGCAACGACCCCAACCATCAACGTAACTGAAAGCGGACTTTATTCTGTCAATGCAAGCAACGTTTGCAACTCCATTAGTGATGCAACCACTATAACATTCTATTCAGACCCGGAATTGCTACCTGCAACTGACACAGTGATGTGCCTAGGAAGCACTTTCGAACTTGAAACCATTGGGTTTAACGAAGAAAACCTTTGGTTCGATGGATCCACAGACAGCACGTACACCGTCACAGAACCAGGCATCTACAGCGTCACGATCACAGATGACTGCGGTGCTTCATTCATTGAAATCGAAGTTACGCTGGATTCTATTCCGGCAGTGGACCTAGGAGCAGACACCGCTCTATGTTACAATGAACCATTGAGCCTAAATGCATTTCTAGACGATCCAGAAGCTGAGTACCTTTGGAATACGGGAGCTGAAACTCCACAAATTGATGTGGTACTCAATGAATCATTTACCTACGCTGTAGATGTAACCAATATTTGCGGTACTGGAACGGATAGTCGTTTTGTGGAATACAGCCTTTATCCAGACGATCTTTTCGATAATGACTACGAAATTTGTTTTGGAATTCCGTTCATCTTGGATGCTTCTATTATTGAAGGAGATTATGAGTGGAAAAACGGATCTTCCGACAGCCAATTTCAAGTTCCTTCTCCTGGGTTTTATTGGGTCACCATTGAAGACGACGATGACTGCTGGGTTTACTCTGACACAACCGTTGTCAATGTAGTTACCTGCGCTTGCCCTGTTTGGTTGCCCAACTCCTTTACCCCAAACAACGACGGTAACAATGACGTTTTCGCACCTGTCTTCGAATGTGCTCCATATGACTATAAGTTAGACATCTACGACAGATGGGGTCGCATTGTTTACACCCTGTTAGACCCTTCAGAAACATGGAACGGAAAAGTTGGAGGTGAACCGTTGCGCGATGGCATTTATACCTTCCAATTATTCTACCGAGAGGTATATGATGGTATCCCCATTATCAAAGCCGGACATATCGCACTCTTGAATTATTAAAGAAAATTCAACCCACTTAGATTAAACCTTTCCTATTTTCGGTTATCCAATTGAAAAAGGAACCTTTTGCAAGAAATTACCGAACAGGATTTATACACCTTAATTCAGGATGAAGCTCAACGAAAAAGAGCTTTTGAATGGATTGTTCGTGCAAACAAGGAACAAATCTATTTTCATGTACGGAGAATGGTCTTGAGCCATGAAGATGCTGATGATATCACTCAGAACACCTTCGTGAAAGCATGGAAAGCGCTAGGGTCTTTCAGAGGTGACAGCAAAATGAGCACCTGGCTTTTCCGCATTGCGACCAATGAATCCATCACTTTTTTGAATAAAAAGAAACGAATTCATGGCGTGTCAATTGACGATGTAGAAAATCAACTTCCTTCCGCGCTTTTAGATGACGTACTTTTTAATGGTGAAGAAATAGAAGCACATCTGCAAGCAGCGATTGCGAAACTGCCTGAAAAACAGAAGGCCGTTTTTTTACTCCGCTACTACGACGAGATGCCTTACCAAGAAATAAGTGATATTACCGGCACAAGTGTAGGCGGCTTAAAAGCATCGTATCACCATGCTGTGGCCAAAATTGAACAACACATCAAATCGTGCATTTAAACTTAGAGAAGACAATACAGTCCTAATACCGTGAAAGAACAGATCAACATAGAGTTAAACGAATTGAAAGCCACTTTTTTGAGTGACCACGTGAAGGGGATTCCCTTTGTTGTTCCACAACATTATTTCAGTTCAATGGAAGACGAAATCACGTCTCAGCTCTTACCTGTTGCGAATAACTTCAGCACACCCGAAGACTACTTCAGCGAGTTGGAAAACAGCATCTTGACTCAATCGTCTGTTCCTACTAAAAGCGCTATCTCAGTTCCAGACAACTATTTTGAAGGGCTTGAATCGCGCATACTGGAGCAAATTGATGAGGAAGATAAAACTCCTGTTCGTTCCATCAACATGAAGAAATCACTGCAACTTTGGGGTAGCGTAGCTGCTGCATTTGTGATCGGCTTCTTCTTCTTTAACACAACAAAAACAGAAGAGTGCATCACGTTCGCATGTCTCCTCGAACAAACAACATTCACAGAAGACGAGTTGTTGCATGTATACGATGAGGAAATTGCGAATGAAATGATTGATGATGTTGACTTTCTTGATAACATTTCGCTTGAAGACGAAGAAATCCTCGATTACCTAATTGACGAAGACTTTGACTTAGAAGCGCTTGATAATATGTATGAATTATGAAACAGTTTTTACTTACGTTCATGGCACTCGGTTGCTTTGCAATCAGCATTCTCGCTCAACCTGGGCACAAACCCTCTAGGGAACGAATAGACGAACTGCGCGTTGCTTACCTCACCGAAAAATTGGATTTAACGGTAGAGGAAGGGCAGGTTTTTTGGCCGCTTTACAATGAGTTTCAATCTGATCGCAGAACACTGGAACACGGCATGCGAAAGGAGATGAAAGCGCTATTTGATAAAGAGAACCCTTCAGATGAAGACGTTTTAAAAATGATTGAAAAAATGGAAAGCCATCATGTGGAAATGTCGGCTATGCACGCTGACTTTCTCAAACAGGCACTGACCATTTTAGGGGCTCGCAGAACTATTTTACTTGAAAAGTCAGACGAAGATTTCAAACGAGAAGTATTGAAGCGGATTCGCGACAAGAGGTAGAGTCAATAGACTTATTCATTAGTTTTGTTCAAAATTGAAAAACATGAAGAAGAGTCTATTTCTCCTAGCGCTTGTTGCAATTGCGCTATCAGGATGTCAAAAAAATTAAGCATTCAGGCTTCACAATCAGCGCTGTTGAAATACTTAAGATTCCCAATGCTCCGGCAAATTCAACGATGCAAGTAATTGCTGAAGGACCAGGTATGAATGACCTAACAAGTTGGTACGGATGAGGCACTCGTTTCATCTCGGTTGACTGGCAGGGAGATAAAGCGAGTAAAGACTCTGAATTCACACTAATTCGCAAGACAGACGGATCAGAATCGGACGAATCAGTCATGACCGTTGACTTCGGAGAATACTTAGGAGAAGATGAATTTTTTGTTGAGAATGACGACTTGAGAGTCAAGTTCTATGTGCAATGGGACACCCGTTGGTAATTAGTCCTTTTTCTTAGACGAATTAGAATTATTGGAAGGTCTTTTCTTTTTGTGAAAAGGCCTTTTTCCTTTTCCCTTATTATTTCTTGATTTCCCTTTTCCTCCGCCAAATTTAGGATTGTATGGAGGCGTGGGTCCAAGTTCTTTCGGTACTTCACTTTTTTCAACCGTTTGTCCAATAAGCTGTTCAATGCGGTAAAACTGCGACTGTTCCTGTGGACTAACCAACGTAACTCCTACTCCAGTTCGTTGAGCTCGAGCTGTTCTTCCAATACGGTGAACGTAGTCTTCAGCATCACGAGGAACGTCGTAATTCACTACCATCTCAATGTCATCAACATCAATTCCTCTGGCAACTACATTGGTTGCTACTAGAATTGGGATCCGACGATTTCGAAACCCGAGAAGTACTTCTTCTCTTTCTTTTTGATCCAAATCACTTGAAATTGCTCTTGAGTTCAAGCCACTTCTTCGAAGATGACGATCAACGTCGCTCACCTGTTTTTTAGTAGACGCAAAGACAATAACACTTTTCCAGTCTTCTTCCTTCAAAATGCTGACAATTAAGTCTTGCTTTTGCTTATCGAAAATACAATACGCTTTTTGAGTTACGCCATCTGCAGGCTTACTTAAAGCGATGTTGATGGTAACAGGCTTATTAAGAATTTGCCTTGTCAGCATCAAGATTTTGTCAGGCATCGTTGCTGAGAAAAACAAGGTTTGGCGTTTCTCATTGCACGCTCTGATAATTCGAGTGATATCATTGAAGAACCCCATGTCAAGCATTCTATCTGCTTCATCAAGGATCAAAACAGGAAGGTTCGACAATGGAACATATCCCAGATTCAAATGCGAAAGCAATCTCCCTGGCGTTCCAATAATGATGTCTGTTCCTTCAATCAGAGCCTTCTTTTCTTGCTTGAAATCGGTCCCATCACCGCCACCGTAAATGGCCATGCTAGACAATCCCGTGTAATATGACAATCCTTCTACCGCTTGATCAATTTGAACAGCCAACTCTCTGGTAGGCACAATGATCAACGCTCCAATGCCCTTTCTGTCTGGGTTTTCCAAAAGCCTGTGCATCGTAGGAATAAGAAATGCCGCCGTCTTCCCCGTACCAGTTTGAGCAATTCCAATGACATCATTTCCTTCCATAATGGGCGGGATTGAGGCTGTTTGAATAGGCGTTGCTGTTTCAAAACCCATTGCATGGACACTGTCTAAAACATCGTAATTAAGTGGGAAATCGCTGAAGGGCCTTGTTTCTTGCTCTTCCTTCTTTTTGTCGGTCATACTAAACGCTGATCCAATCGTACCATCGAAACAGCTGGTTTCGAAGTGTTGGAGTTCACAACGAAGATAGAACATTGAAAGCCCGTGTAAAACCTTTCAATACATTCTATTCACATTCTTGTTTTCAAAGCCTTGAATTCACGATTCTCTGTAAGAGTGCAATTATTCCTAATTAGTTGGCATCTTTCGTTATGAATTCGTGACGAAAAACCATCCTTAGGTTGTATCTTGAATATTGGTAATTCTATGAAAACACTTCGTTTATCTGTTCTACTTCTATTGATGGCGTTTATTTGTCCATCTGTAGCTTTCGCCACTCACATTGTGGGAGGTGAATTGTACTATGAACAGGTGGGCGATGAAGAATACACGGTCACACTCATTGTGTACCGAGATTGCGGACCTACCAACACCAATCAGACCGGTTTTGATGATGCAGCCAGTGTTGGGATTTTCAGAGATGGAGTGCTGTATGAAAACCTGGAAATCAGCATCTTCAATGCTGAAATTAATTTCGTCCCTGTCATTCTAGAAAACCCTTGTTTCACGCTTCCACCTGATGTATGCGTTGAAGAGGCGGTTTACACAGCAAACATCTTTCTCCCCGATTGGGGAACCGGATATGACTTGGTTTACCAAAGATGTTGCAGGAACCCTTCCATCATTAATATCAATTTCCCCGAAGATTCAGGAGCCACTTTTTGGGCGCAAATACCAGGGACAGACCTTGCTGATGTGAATAGCAATCCGCAATTCAACAACTTCCCTCCTGTTGCACTATGCACCAACGCCGCATTTACTTTCGACCATTCTGCAACCGACATTGACGGTGATTCATTAGCATACAATTTCTGCTCTCCTATGTTAGGGGCAACACCAGATTTCCCAGCGCCATCACCACCGCAAGGTCCTCCTTTCACAAATGTTTCATGGGCAGGAGGCTTCTCAGCTACCTACCCTATTTCGAGTGACCCGGCTTTCGCAATAGACCCTGTAACAGGACAAATTACAGGAACGGCCAATTTACCCGGCCAATATGTGATTGGAGTGTGCGTGGAAGAATGGCGCGACGGCATTCTCTTAAGCACAACCAACAGGGATTTTCAATTCAATGTCACTACGTGTGATCCGAACATCATTGCGACCATCCCAACACAGGATCAGTTTTGTGATGGACTCACTTTTCAATTTTCTCAAGAATCTACCAATGCCACTTTCTTTGAGTGGGATTTTGGTGATCCTACAACCGATCTTGATGTCTCGATTGAACCAGAACCGATCTGGACTTACGCAGACACGGGTGTATATACAGTTACGCTCGTCGCCAATCCGGGATGGCCATGTGCTGACACCGCCACGGTTGATTACGCCGTTTACCCGGTGATTGAACCCGTTATTTTCAATGGTGAATTTGAGTGCTTAGACGGTTTAGGTTATTTTGATTTTCAGGCAGGTGGTGAGTTTGATTCAGACGCCACTTTTTTATGGGATTTCGGACCTCAGGCGACGCCAGGAACTTCGACCGATGAGAACCCACAGGATATCAATTTTGGAACGGCCACCGACTTAGAAATCACCTTAACTGTTTTCGACAACGGCTGTGAGGCCAGCGAAACACAACCCTTCCAGATACCCGCACCGCCTGAGGCTATCATCGCTGATCAAGTGTCTTTTTGCGAAGGACTCGATTTTGAATTCGAAAACAATTCAACGAATGCTGACACATGGCTTTGGAACTTCGGCGTGCCGCTGACGAACGATGATGTTTCAGGCTCTATCAACCCCGAATACACCTATCCAGACACGGGGATTTATAACGTATTTTTAGTTGCTAGTGCCGAAGGAGTTTGTCCTGATACAGCCTACGCTACAGTTGAGATCTACTGGCTCTTGGATCCTTACTTTTTGGCACCAGAACCTCAGTGTTTCGAGGGCAATGCATTCGACTTTCAAGCTGAAGGATTTGAAGACGCTAACGCCATACTAGATTGGGAATTCGATGGGCCTTCTTCAATTGACAACTCCTCGTTAATCAACCCTACCCAAATTTCTTATGGGGATTCCGGTACCTATGACGTGACGCTAACGATAGAAGCAAATGGATGTATTGATTCATACACCGCTCCAGTCCAAATAATCCCGAACGCGTCCATTGACTTTGTAGGCGGCGCCGAAGGATGTCCGCCGACCAATGCTTATTTCGAAAACTTATCGGTTACGTATACTACTGCCAGTTATGTCTGGAGCTTCGGAGATGAAACGAACTCTTTCGCCGCTAACCCGCTGCACACCTATTTCGTGCCTGGCACCTATGACGTAACGCTTACCATGACCACCAGTGGTGGATGTGCAGAAGTACTAAGCATGACCAGAGAAGAAGTGGTGACCATTTGGCCTGAGCCAACAGCCGGACTAGACATTCAACCGAATATCGTCAGCTTTCTAGACCCTACAGTAAACATCGTTGATTTATCCGTAGGAGGTGTTCAGTGTTTCTACAACTTTGGAGACGGTGGCAGCACTGCAGAATGCGATCCGACCTACACGTACACTGATGCTGGCTTCTTTGAAGTGATTCAAACGATTACCAACATATACGGTTGCACCGCCATTGCCACCGGCGAGGTTGCTGTTGATGGATTTGAATTTTTCGCCCCAAATGCCATTACTCCCAACAACGATGGAATCAATGATGTTTTCTTACCGCAGACCGTTGGAGTAACAGAGTACTTCCTTGAAATCTACAACAGATGGGGCGAGGTGGTCTTTTCTACCACAGACGCTTCCGAACCATGGATAGCCAATGTTAATGGCGGCGAACACTACGCCATAGACGAGGTGTACGTTTACCGCGCCATCGTGCATGATCTTCTTGGTTTGCCACATGAATTTGAGGGACATATCGTGCTAATCCGATAACCTTCTTCTTGGCTTTTCAGCTCAGTCTTTTATCGACCAATGGAACGCGGACTCTTCTAGGCACCCAGATAGGCGTCCTATTTAATCTGACTTTTTTTCTCTACATTTGAGATAAACCAACCAAAACTTCTCAAGTATGTCAGATGGAGCGAATCACAGAGACGACCTGTTTTCAAAGGCAGTCCGTGCAGGCAAGCGCACATACTTCTTCGATGTTAAGAGCACGAAGGGCAATGATCTTTACCTAACAATTACAGAAAGCAAGCGTAGATTCTCTGATGACGGGAATTTCCAATATGAGAAACACAAGCTATTCTTGTACAAGGAAGACTTTGACAAATTTGAGGAAGGACTCCAAGAAACAATACAACGCATCAAGGCCATTCGTGAGTCAGGTGATTTCCAAGAACACAAACCGTATGTAGCGGAAACGTCTGAGGAACCTAAATCGGATGTGCAGTCTGAAGAGGTAAGTGAATTTATCGATGTTAGTTTCGACGAATTAGAAGACTGATCAGCACGGCTAAAAATCCTTGATCAATGCCGCTTGGTCACGAAGACCAGTTACCGCTCTCTCATCGCTCAACACCCCATCTTGCAATAAGGTATCAATTCCTGAAAGCTTCGGCTTGGCATACAATACATTTACTTTGATGTAG
>JAQWQB010000128.1 GCA_029245065.1 Flavobacteriales bacterium
CGTATTCAGTTGAATTGGGAAGTGTCGCTTACCCTATCAAATGCGGGAGGGTGTGAAGCAGTTCAAACGTTCAATATCTCCGTATTGGAGACTCCACAGGCAGACTTCGCAGCTCCTCTGGGTGAACTTTGTTTGAGCGAAACGTGGGAGCCAATGAACTTGTCAACCTTAACAACAGATCAAACAACGTGGTCTTGGCAAGTGAATGACAATGAAGTATCAACAGTTGAGTCACCTCAAATCAACTTCGAATCAACCGGAGAATTGACTGTTACGCTCTTGGCTTCAAATGAAGGGTGCGGTAGTGAAACAGAACTAATGGTTGACGTCTATGTCCCAGTGACTATTGAAGAAGTCATTGTAGGGGTAGATTGTTTTGGTGACGAAACGGGTAGTTATGAAGTGGAAGGCATTGGAATGGGAGAGTCAACAACGTACAGTTCCGATGGAATTACGTTTAGTGGCAACAACAGTTGGGAGAACCTACCCGGAGGCAACTTTACCTACTTCATTCAAGATGGAGAAGGTTGTATTGGCGAACATGTTGCAGTCATTCCTGAATCGGATGAACTGGTAACAGACTATACATCGGTAGGAGATGACGGAACAGGTATCGGTTCTATTGATGTCGATGTTACTGGAGGAGAAGCACCTTATGAGTTCAGCATTGACGGAATAGCGTTCCAAACGACTTCTGAATTCACTGACCTTCTCGCAGGAGATTATTCCATCACGATTATTGATGCACTTGGCTGCGAAACAACGCTGGCCGCGGTAGTTGATTTGGTAGACGGCCTTTCGGAACTTGAAATTCAAGGTGTTCGCGTGTATCCGAACCCGGCATCTCAAACACTTAACATCGTGTTGGAATCATTGGATGTATCCAATGTGAAAGTGCTAGACATGAAGGGAAGGGTGATTGCATCTTATCTTTTGAAAAGCGGAACGAATCAACTCGATGTGAGTAGTATCGCTTCTGGTGTTTACCTTCTGCAACTTGGAGAAGGCAACAATGTCATGCGCCTTCAAATTCTACGATAGCAGGACTTTGTCGACTAATTTCCTGTAATGATCACCGCATTAGGCGACAATGAGAGCATGTCTCCTTGTAACTCTGCATTGTGTAAGAATAGAACCTCGTTGCCGCTACTACCGGTGATTTGTTCAACAGGAACAACCTTTGGCTCACCCTTGTAAATTGTTGTATAAGTCACCTCACCTAGGTAGATTCGACTAAACGAGAACAGGTGGGATTCTGCTTCTTTGATGACCAAGTCGCCATAAATGAGGCTCATACGGTCTTGACGGAGTTGTGCCAACTGAGCAACATTGTTTCTCAGCTGCAGCTGTTCGTTGTTCAATTCGTCAAATAACATCATTCGACGGTTGTCTGGATCATTTCCCCCAGGCATTCCAATCTCGTCTCCGTAGTAAATACAGGGGATTCCGGGCGATGTCAGAATAAATGCCTGAAGCATACACATTTTGTCGAATCCGTCGTTTCCTGTATTCTCTATGGTACGGGTCCATCCGACCAACTTACCATCTTCACTAAACTTGACACTCCCGTCTGCGTATGAAGTGAATCGCACACGATCTTGGTTGCCAGTGATGTTTCCCATGAGGTGGTGAGATCCGTAAAAGTGGAGGCTTTCTTCTAGAACACGCTCTAAGTTTTCAAATGAAGTGAAGTCTTTGGCGAAAGCATCAACACATGCATCGTACAAGTTGAAGTCGAATTGCGCGTCCAACATACCAGAAGACACGTAACTACTTATCAGTTCAGGATTGCCATAGGTTTCACCAATTTGGAAAGAAGTGCGCTCAGCAGTCATCGCTTGATCAGGATTGAGGTACCTGTCTTTTGCTTTCAATGTAAGCTGGCGCCAAAAGTTTTGAGGGATGTGTTTCGTGGCGTCATGTCTGAAACCGTCAATATCATAGTTATCTAGCCAGAACAATGCGCTATCTGTCATGGCTTCAGCAACAACGGGGTCTTCCAAATTGAGGGTAGGAAGGAAGGTGTCAAACCACGTCGTCAAACGCTGTTCATCCCATAGTTCGGTGTTCATCCTGCCATCGGGTAAGTACAAGGGCGTTGCCCACGAGTTGTTTTGTTGGTAAACCGGATGATTTTCGTGGACGTGGTTCGCTACATAGTCGACAATGATATTCATGTCATCATCATGAATTGAAGAGATGAGTTCTTTAAAGCTGGCTTCAGTTCCAAAGTTCGGGTCGATTTCAGAAGAGCTAATAGGCCAATAACCGTGGTACCCGCTGAACGTGCTTGTCACGCCTTTGTCCCAGAGTCCCCAAGCGCCTTCTGCATTTTTGGCAATGGGAGAAACCCAAATGGTGTTTACGCCTAGTTCATCAAAATACCCGTTGTTCAATTGATCTTGTACTCCTTTTAGGTCACCACCAAAATGGTTTGCAATGGGGAGAATGCTGGGGTCATCTACAGGAAAGTTGATGGTTGAATCACCATCGTAGAATCGGTCTACCATTAAAAAGTACATGATCCATTTGTGCGGGTCGGTACGCGGCAGGCTCGAAGTGGATGTCACCGGGACACCGTTTTTCAACGGAATAACAATGTCATTGCCGCGAATATTGTCATTCTCTATCCAGGCGCGAAGTGTGCTACTCGCATGCTCCTTCGCAATTTCAGGTGGCGTAAGAACCCAAACGGTATCTGCCCCAGGGTGCACAGCCATTTCTCCTTGGTACAAGTCTTCCCACCAGATATGAATGGTTCCGGGTGTGTTAATAGCAATAGGGATGGAACCTTCAAGAGGAGTAGAGGTAAACAGTCTAGGAGCGCGTTGATTCGGATCTCCGACCACAAATAGCGAATTGAATCCGCCTTGTCCATTGCTCATGGATTCGTCGTTGTTTTGATCCAGCATCCATTCACCATCTACCACAACTTGGTATTGATAGATACCTGGGTCCAAGTCGAAGTAGGTCTTCCACAAACCATCTTCAAAAACAAGAGGTGTCGCACTCGGGTTCCAGCCATTCATGTTTCCAGCGAGTTCAACTTTTTTAGGAGTTCCTTCGGCTGTATACTGAAATTTATAACGCAACTTCTCTGTCTTGAACACCGGTATATCATGCCGTTGCCCTTCAACGAATACTTTTAAAGGAGCAATGGCTTGTTGCGGTTGTTTGGTGAGTACAACGTGCCAAGAAATGGTGTCAATTTCCAATGTGTCTCCCAGGAAGATGACGTGATCTATGTTCTTGTACTGTTGCACGTAATCGCTCAATACAACATACGTTGGTCCGGCGTTCATGCGAATAGGAGAGGCCAAGCCGTGGATAAAGTCATGATGCGTTTGTTGAGCCTCAACTACTTCTTTTTCAGTGGTTTGATCTGCACATGAAGTGATCAGAAGTAGACTCAATACAACGAGAGGAAATTTCATGGGATAAGCTATTTAAAAAGAAAGCCGCTAGAGCGGCTTTCAAATTATTCACAGTTCAAAATACTTAAAATTTCTTGAGGAGGCGCACCTTGGTAGGTGAAACCAGGTCTCATAATTCGGAATATGATTTCTGTAATTTCTTCTCCATCTGGTATTTCAGTAAACAGATCGCCTGGGATAAAGATAATTCTGAATTTACCAGGTTCTCCTTCCAATGGTTGAAGCTGAAGCTCTGGAGTGGAAGTAACGGTCGCGTCATCTACGTATTCGTAGAATGAGAACGGACCTGTTTTCGCTACTAAATGAACGTAACATTCTGAGTCCATCATGTTTTGAAGCCCTTCGATGGTTTCTTGACCATTGTCGTAGGTGATGTGAACGAAATCAGAAGACTCGCGCACTTCAGGATATAGACATAAACGCGCATCGCACAATTTCGGCACTAGTTCAACCATCAAATCTTCTGTCTTTGCTTCTCCTTCATAATCGTCGGGGTATTCATTTCCATTGCCTAATTTGGCAAGGCAAGAAATGCCATTGGCGAAAAGAGTAGAGCCATCTACACCGTAAAATTCAGTTGGAATGAAGGTGATAGAGTAGAGAAGGTCATTTAGCTTGGTCAACTTGAGTTCTTCGTTTGACTCAGCCCATTCACCATTTCCAGCAACGGGTTCAGCAGGCATCCAAGACCACAGATATACATCATCGTCTGGGTGATCTATCAGCATAGATTTCAGCGCGTTGTTCTGTGTTCCTTCAGCACTCTGAGAAATATCAATGTAGAGCGTCATTTCTTCATTCGCATCAGTGGGCGAAGGAAGTACATATGCAACCTGTCCAAACGAGATGGCCGCAAAGCAAATAAGGGTGCTTAAAGCAATAAGTTTTTTCATGGTCTTAAAGGTTTACACGGGTAAATTCGAATTTGTAAACAACCGTTTCAGTAGCGTCAGCTGTGCCTAATCCACAACCGCGAGGAAGTTCAATGGACAGGGTGTTGTCAAAAGTTCGAACCATTCTTCCAAGATCAAATTGAAGTGTATCTGTTTCATCAAACAGGATAACATTTGAAGGGTACAGGTCATCGTCAAATGCCCAAGTACCTCCGGTGCCGAAATAGTTTTTACCTAGTTCCAACGCCACATCGTATGATCTATCGTTGCTATCGAAAGTGAGTTGCAAAGGAGTTATTCCGTCTTGAATATAGAACGAACTCAAGTCACGTTCTTCTTTCACCGGATTATTAAGATCCTTTTGGATGAAGTTGGTTAACTCCCAGGTACCGTTCATGCCGGCAACTTTGTCATAAGGTTCTCCTATTTCCCCTTCTATCTTTTCCTTACAAGCAGGAAGTAGAAGCGCAAATGCCAATAAGGCTATTATGCTCTTTTGAGTGAATTGTAGTGTTTTCATTAGTTGCATCCTCCTTCTTCGTTAAGTATGAATCCTGCGGCTGAAGTTTCACCGTTGGGAAATTGAATAGCCATACCTGGGCAATCCCATGGGGCATTTCTGACGGTAATGTCTTCTCCCATCGCACCTCTTCTTTTTAGTTGATCAATGAGTTTTCCTTCGCAAAGCGTTTCTTTGAGGTACTCTAATCTGGCCGCCTCAATAACTTCTTCTGCGCTTGAACCCGGATCAAGGTCATTAAAACCTTCTCCAAATGCTCTATCACGAATCAAATTGATATTCTCAATGGCTGTTGTCAAGTCGGTCGCTGTTTCAGCCAAGGATTCAGATTGAATCAACATCATTTCTGTCAAGTGAATGATAGGGATGTTGTAGAACTCCTTGTTGTTAAAGCGCGTCACCTTCACAATACCACCATCTTGAAGAAACCAGTCGTTTCTGCCATCTGACGGATTTAGTCCAAGCGTGTTGGCAATCTCCTGATCAAATGTGAGGGTAGGTGAAGGATTGTTGTCTGAACGGTAATTATCTCTGAATCCTTCATTACGAACGTCCAGTGGGTTACTCACAATTCCAAACACAGTCTCCGTGTTGACAACGCCTTCTTCGTACCTGTCTAAATCAGTGTCAAGGATAAAGAGTCCTGAATTGACTACCTCTCCAGCATAAATGGCAGCGTTGGGGTAATCCATCATTTGAAAGTATACCTGAGCTAAAACACCAGCAGCACTGTATCGGGTGGCGTAGACATCATTGGTCATCGGTAGGTTGTCATAGGCGAAGATCAAATCTTCAAGGATGAACTCATAAACTTCATTCACCGTATTACGTGGAAGTGGCTCTTGGCTTGCTGCTTCGCGAACAGGAATACCGAGGTGGCTATTTCCGGCAGTGTAACCATAAGGTTGCGCCCACAGCTTCACCACTTGGAAATGACATAGTGCGCGAATAAAACGCACCTCTGCTTCCATTCTAGTTCGGTCAGTTTCACTCAGCCCTTCGATTAAGTCGAAATTCTCAATGAGTACATTTCCTCTGTAGATAGCGCGGTAAAAGTCGGTGTAAATAGAGTTCGTGAAACTGGTAAAGAAGTTTGTTTCACGATTGTATACAGATACATAATCATTGTTGTTCTCCGGAATAGCGAGGTTACTAGAGAGGAGCTCTGCACAATTTTGTACACGTCCGTCATATAAGTTACCTAGCACATCGTAATTGGAGTTCAATAAACGTTGTGCATCGTCGGGCGTTTGCAAAGCATCTGTTGCAATGATCACGTCGCCTGGTTCTAGTTCAAGCATTTTGTCGCACCCTGTCAAAACGAGCGCCAAGGCTGCAATGGAAGCAAGACCTAGTTTGATGAAATTGGTTTTCATAGCTTTCATTTTTAGGGTTAGAATGACATGGATAAGGTCAAGTTATATGATCTTTCCTGAGGAGGAGTGAGGTAAGTCACGTTCGGGCTCAGGTTTCTGTCTTGTGCGTTTTCAAAATCACGAACCACTTCTGGATCAAGTCCTGGGAAGTTGGTAATGGTGAATAGGTTCGTCACATTGAACGCAATTCGGAATGAATCAAACTTTCTTTCCTTGATGCGCACATTTGGAATGTTATACCCAATGGTGATGTTACGCATTCTTACATAGCTGGCATCGTAAACGAATAGGCTTGTATTCCACCATGGGAATCCAGAAGGCAATCCGTAGTTCGTTTCATCCAATGTTAGAATAGGGAAGGTAGAATCGTCTCCTGGCTGCGTCCAGCGATCAAGAATTTCAGTTCTCATGTTCCAGTCAGTAACGACACCCAATTGGCGCTTAGAAGAAGAGTCGAAGATTTTCGCCCCAAAACTGTACGTCATCAAGAAGCTAAAGTCGAAATTCTTGTAAGCGAAACTGTTGGTGATTCCTCCAACGAAATCTGGAAGACCGTCTCCAACATACTGTCGGTTGGCATTGTCATATTCGAATGTTTCATTCCCATTAAGGTCGAAGTAAACAGGAAGGCCCGTTTCTGAATCAACATGAGAAAACTCTACCAAGAAGAAAGAACCAACTGGTTTTCCTACAATGACACGAGAGTCATTCGTTCCACCTGAAACGGCATCAGGAGTATAGTTGCCGATGTCAACAAGCTCATTGTAGTTACGCGCAATGTTGAAATCTGTTGTCCACTTAAGTTTTCCAACAAGGTTTCTAGACTTCACGCTAAACTCAACCCCTCTGTTCAAGATTTCAGCTACGTTATCCCAGTAATTGGTAAATCCGGTACTAGGAGGAACGTTCACGTTCAACAATACATCCTTGCTGACTTTGTGATAAACCGATAGTTCAAACGATACACGGTCTTTCCATAATCCCATTTCTACAGCTGCGTCCCATGTACGTGACGTTTCCCAACGCAAATCTGGGTTGGCCAATTGAAGCGGGAATGTAATGGGCTGTCCGTTGTAAAGAATTCCATTGTCTTCCTGAGAGAACGTACCAAAACGTGCGTAATCAGGAATAGCTGCGTTACCAGTAACACCGTAGCTGGTTCTCAATTTCAAGAATGAAATGCGTTCTACGTCTGCCATGAATGGTTCTTCAGAAACAATCCATCCCGCAGAAATAGAAGGGAAGAACCCGTAACGGTTATTTCGTCCGAAACGAGATGAACCATCCACACGTGCCGTTCCTTGGAAGATGTACCTGTCCTTGAAGGTGTAATTAACACGTCCAAAATAAGATAGAAAAGACCATTGAGAAGGATTGTTCTGTGTTCGAACGGCGTTGTCAATATTCTCTTGTAATGAATCCACTTCGAAGATAGGACCTTGCACATCTTGGAAGAATAGATCGTATCCATAACTGTCTGATTGCTGTGCTTCAGAACCAATTAGGAAGTTGAACTTGTGATCGTCATTTAAGTCATACAGGTAGTTCGCAGTGGCGCTGTAGTTCCAGTTTAAGACATAATTTGCATATCTGTTGGTAGACCCTAGTTCAGAAGATTGTGATAAGGCTCCAGGGTTGAAGATGTCTTCTCTCAAGTGCATGTAATCAAAGCCTCCACTCAATTTAACCGTTAGGTTTTCGATGGGAGTTAAGATCGCTGTAAGGTTGTTGATAGAACGATCTTCCGTAGACCTCCATTTCTTTAACTCTTGACTAGCTACTGGATTCGCACCATTGAACAAAAAGTATTCACCTTCTTCATTCAAAACGTTTCCATCAGCGTCCAATTCATCTTCGTCATAAGCAACTGGATAATACGGAAGGGCTGTAGACATGGCCGCTCCTAGTCCACCTGACCAAGCAACGTCAACCTTGTTGTTGATACCTCTGCTCAATGACCCTGAGAACATCAGTTTCAACCATTTATTTGCCGTGTAGTCTGCATTGAATCGACCACTGATACGCTCGTAGCTATTTCCAACAAGGAAAGAAGAATTATCATCGTAGGAAATCCCCCCGTAGATACCGTAATTCTTTCCACCTTTTCGCACACCGAAGTTGTAGTTCTGCTTGAACCCATTGTCTTCAGTTAAATCAACCCAATCAGTGTTGATACCCATCGCTCTTCGGTAAGCTGCTTCGCGCGTTTCGGCATCGTCCGTTGCGTTGCTAAAGTTCGGAAGCCATACATAACCTGTTCCACCGTCGTTTTCCCACGCTTCTTGTCGCAACGTGAGGTATTCTTCGGTGTTCAACATATTCGGCAACGAAGCCGGTGTAGATATACCAATTCGCGAAGAGAACTCGTATTTAGTCCCTTGTTGCGTTCCTCGTTTAGTAGTGATGAGGATGACACCATTGGCACCGCGCGAACCGTAAATACCGGTAGCAGCAGCGTCTTTCAAAATCTCAACTGACTCAATATCGTTAGGGTTGATGGAAGCCAGCGGGTTGTTGTTCAATGCACCGCTGTTGTTTCTAAGGAAATAATCTTGGGTAATCGGAATACCGTCAACAACGTAAAGGGGATCGCCACCTGCCGATACAGACGCAATACCACGGACACGAATCAATGACCCTGAACCTGCAACACCTGATCCTTGAGATACTTGAACCCCTGCTGCCTGTCCTTGAAGCGAAGCTTCGAACGACGGTGTGGGCATTGATGTGATCTCTTTGCTATCAATTTTAGCGATGGAACCGGTTACTTCTCGTCTTCGTTGAACACCGTAACCAACTACGATTACATCGTCCAAGAAAACAGCGTCTTCAGCCATTTGGATGTTAATCTCTACCGTTTCATCAGCAGCTAACGTTACCTCTTTGGTCTGTGTTTCGAAACCAACGAATTTGTATTCGATGGAGTAGGTTCCTACTTCGAGTTTGATTTCATAACTTCCGTCTACTCCAGAAAACACTCCTTTCTGAGTACCCGTCACGAAAACGGTCGCACCCGGGAGTTCTCCTCCTTCGGGATCTGTTATTTTTCCTTTAACGGTCTGACCCTGTACTGTTAGTGCACACAGTATAAAACTCGAAAAGGCAAGTAAAGCTTTTATCGGTCTCATTCGTTTTGGTTATTAAGGCTACTTATAAAAATAAGCGTTGTTGTGGTTCAGTTTACTAAAGCGAAGACTACTTCTTCACTACCGGTATCGTATGCGTTCCAAAATCACCACTTAAGGTCACAAAGTAATACCCTTGACTTAATGATGATGTAGGAGTAAGGTCTATAACGGTCTTCGCCGTCGGAATCCTTCCATTGAAAAGCAATTCTAATTCTCGTCCTGATTGATCAATGAGACGTACCTCAGCCAATTCACCTGCTAAATCAGCAATGGTAAGTTGAATGGTCGATTCAAATGGATTCGGATAGACAGAAAGCTGTATGTCGTTTGTCAGTTCAGCAACAGCATTTCCAGTGTCAGGTGTTTCCAACGCTACATTCGTGTAGATATGATACTCACCAGCTGTTAGGAATTGAGACGCATTTAAGTCAGTCACTTCAAATGATTCTCCTGTGAAATAGTCGTACCATGTTCCCATGTTTTGGAATCCTGGAACAACGTCATATCCGGTAACGTCAAAGTTGCCAAGTACAACCACATTCATTTCTGGATGATTGAGGTGTAACCGTTTTACAGTTCCGCCAGCATCTAAGTTGAAATCAGTTGTGCTAAATGCGTTTTCACTGATTTTCAGTTTATTCACTGCAGCCATCACCTGATACACTTTGTAACGATCAGCATCTTCTCGGTAATCCCATCTAACTGGTTTCGCGCTTACTCGACAGTCATCGTTAATTGTTCCGTCAGGGCAGTAGTAAATACTGTAATCGTAGCCCAGCTCTGCAAATTGCCAAATCATCTTTGGTCCGGGAATAGACGTATGAAAAACGTAAGACATTTCAATTCGCTCCAATGCTGTGGTCATTTCTGTAATGTCATAGTCGCCATTGGAATTTCCGAACTCGAAATTCTTGTACATCAAGCGCTCTTCATCATGACTTTCTAGGTAAGTGATGAGGTGTGGATCATTCCATCCTCTGTTTTGGTAGCTCGCCCATTGAAAGTCGCTGGCATAGCCCATAGAAGCTTCTTGGAATTCATGACATACATTTCCCCATAGCATGAAGCCGTTGTTTGCCAAAGCAGTTTCCTCAGCGTTATCTGTCCAGTGTTCAAGAATCATGTATACCGAAGGATCATCGTTCCAAATGTGATATGCATACTCATTGAGGATGTCAATACGAGACTGGTCATAGTTTCCAGCCCAACTTCCTAACGTGTTGGTTTGGGTCATTCCTTGGGTGAAGTCCCAACGCCAACCATCTAAATGATACTCTTCGAGCCAGAAATCCATAAAACGTTTCACGAATTCCTTGGTTTTGAACGCTTCATGATCCCAATCGAAGAAGAAGGTCAAATCATGAGGTGCCGTTTGATTGAACCATGGATTGTTTGTTGCAGGAGCGCCAAAATCACCAAAATCTTCATCCCAATACATTCTGAGGAATGGGTTCGGAAGATCGGCATGGTTGAAGGCGATGTCTAAAATAACGGCAATGCCTCTATTGTGCGCTTCGTTCACGAAATTCTGAATGGACTCTTTCGTACCGTAATACTTATCAGGGGCGAAGTACATACTGTTGTTGTATCCCCAGCTATCGTTTCCATTGAACTCTACAAAAGGCATTAATTCAATGGCATTCACACCCAAACTCTCGATGTAATCCAAGGTGTCTGTAATGAAATCAAACGTTCGCTCTTCACTGAAATCGCGCACCAGAAGTTCGTAGATCACGAGCTTGTCATTGGTCGGGCGTTCGAAATCATTGTCGGTCCAATCAAATGGAGTTTGTGCCGTTTGAAGTATTGAAACAGGCTCGTTAGAAGTCAAGCCATCAGGGAATTCCATCAGGTTTGGGTAGTTCTCTTCAGGAATCCATGGGTCATGCCATTTGTCTAAGTACTTCTCAGCATAGGCGTCACCTACGCGAATGTTTCCTGGCAAAATGTTGTAGTGAAATCGGTATTCTTGACCAGGAGTCAATCCTGTAATTTCCACCCAATACGTGTTTCCATCAACTGAACGACTCATTTGATAGTCCAAGCCAAGCTGCCAATCATTGAAGTCGCCAATGACGAAAATATTCTCTTTTTCCGGTGCGAAGACACGGAGAATAACGGTCGTATCGTCAATGTAATTGATGCCGTCCAACGTTCCCTCGGGAGCGTCTTGAATTTGAAGTTCAGGAATTACAATTACCGTTCGCTCTGAAATAGATTCAACACCTCCGTTGTCAGCAATCAACTCAACGGTATACTCTCCAGCAGGGTAGCCAGAAAAGGTCCATTCTAGCTCTGTTACGTCAGAAGCAGAAATAACTTCTACATCATTCACTGCGTAGGACATCGTTGCCAATTCAGAGGCTTGACCAACGAAGTCAATGTTTTCATCGTCATTAATAGCAACAGAGTTAGTGGTTGGTGAAGCAATGGAGGCAGTAAAACTTCCGTCTGTAATAGGGAAGTAGATGTCTCCACCGTCCGATTCTCTTCCTACCAACGAACCGTTGGCATTTCTGAAAACCATCGCTAAGTCTAGAATATCTTCGCCCATGTCCAAGTTGTAAAACTCAGCCAGCGTCAATCCACCAAAGTCAAACGAATAGATGTTTCCACCCTCGGCAGTCATAATCACTTCCGCGTCATTCGTGCCCCAGTTCCCGACAACATGTTGCCAATCACTTTGGTCCACTGAATTGGTAGTAATAACTCCGGTATGAATGTAAAGAGGGATGACACCTGCAACATCGCCATTTCCTTCGGACGCATCGTAAAACAACGTAACAACGTCATCTTGCGTTGGGAAAGTGGGGTCGGTGTAAATTATTTGAGCAACTGAACGAGCACTGAACAGTGCTAAGAGGCACATCAGGTAAAGGTTTTTCATGCTTGTGGTTAACTAGTGAAGAACCAAATATATAGAAAGTGTCAAGAGAACACTAACTAATTTTTAAGTATTCTCATTATCCTGCCTTCACTTTGGAGGAAATAAACTCCTGATGATAAAGCGGAAAGGTCTAGTACTCCACCCTTCGCGACAATCGGTAGCTGTTTTCCACTTATGTCGAAAACTTTCCAGTCTGGACCCAGATTGAAGTAAACGATACCGGTTGTTGGGTTGGGGTATGGAAGTGCCTCAGTTGCAGTAAGTGCCGAAACTGACACCACTCCGTTGGGCGCATTTGGAGTCGGAGAGTCAAAGGAAACCCAACTGCTATTTCCATCCGTTTCTCGTCCATAACTAATGTCGTCTGATAGTGCTGGGAATGAGATGTAATCTACAACTCGAATATCGTTTTCTTGGAGTTTGAAAAGGATGAGTTCTTCTCCAGTTGACGCCAATTGAAAGTTGACATGGTTGATGCCTTCATCGCCTTCGTCATCAGCCCACAATAGCTGAAAACCTGATTGAGGAATGGCATTTCCAGACAATCGATACTTGAACGGAAAGTCAAGGTTGTCTGATACCCAATAGTTAGAGGGCAGGACAGGTGCTCCATTTCCATTCCACAATTCAAACCAATCATCGTAGTCCTCATCTTCGTCAGCAATGGTAAGTTGGTTGGAAGTCATCACCTCATTAATTACCAATTCGTCATTAGTGGGGCTAACCCATACACGCGAAGGGCATGGCGATTGAGCTACGAGGTTTCCCGAAGTAACAATCACTGAATAATCGATGTAGGTCGCATTTGTTGGTGCTTCGACTTGGATAGACCAAATACCATCGTTCGCAGTCAAATCTCCATTTACACCCAAATCATTCAGTGTCAACGAGACGTCATCTGTTACGTCTGTGCTCATGACTAACTCAACTTCGTCTGCCGGCAACGATGGGGTTACGAAAACGGTTAGATCGCCTTCCACAAAAGGAACGTTGTCTTCAATATCGAAAAGTAGATAAGGCTCGGTGCTCTCCAATTGGATGTAGTTCCATGCAAATCGATCTGTGAAATAATCGTCGATTCCAGAAGATACATGTCCACCAGCGGCTTCGTCCAACGATGTTAAAAAGGCTTCATCTACGAAACCGTAATCGTACGTTCTAAACTCATCTTCTAGCGCCGCTTCAGTAATCAACGCTTGAATCTCTTCCAGTCTGCTATGAATGTCTTCTAATTCGGTGAACTCAGTCATGTATTGATAGACGAAATACGTGAACCGACCTCGTAACACGTCGTTGGCCAAAAGCCTTTCATACAGAGGTCTGTTGTCTGAATTATAGTCGTAAATATTTCTTGTGGCCCAGTTAATTCCAAACCAATCTATGCCGGCGGTATTGTCTATGTCGTATTCAATGAACTCGAACTTCCCGTCGCTTGGACGTTGGAAGAGGTAGAAATTGTTGTTGTTAAGTGTGTATCCATCCCAATGGCCGATAATCAGCTCAAAGGCGAGTGTCTTTAGGTATTTATTGATGTCGAAAACCTCGTCCAGACGACAATGCAATTCGGAAGAAGAAGTATTATTCAAGACATCAATAAAATGAGCAAGCCCGCGGTAGTCATCTGCATCTTTATTGGTCTTCAATTCATAGGTGCGAACTCCGTTCCAAGGAGCAGTCTTGTACTCTTCAGGGTTGGAAGAGATATAGTTTAAGTCGGCAGGGTAGTGGCATTTGAATAAATTACCTGCTGCTGTTCCGTAGTGCCTTTCTAGGAAGTTTTCGTCGTAGTGCTCAACATTAATGTACAGACCTGCGTACGTTTCATTGATGTACACACGGGAATAAGAAACGAAAGGAGCTACCAAACCGGCTTCTTGAGCCATTTCCCATCCGATTTTTGAACGCATGATGGAAGGGTCATTGTGCTCACCGTTGAGGTTAAGTTTTTGAACCCCATTCCAAGTGGCACCGGGACTAAACGTATTGAATGAGACCTTGAACGATTTTTTTGCCGCCAGTCTAGACGTGTTTCCTCTCAACCGGAACCCCACATTTTCAACCGTGTCTGTGAGCTGGTTACTTTGAAAAATAAAGGTAGCTGGGTATTCGTGGTTCGAAAAGAGACTATCCTCTAGGTAAATCGTCGTGATGTCTTCAAGGGCAATTTCAATCTTGATGGTCGTCACTTCATCGGCCGGATAAACAGGTAAACTTCCTTCAGAAGCCCACTGTCCGAGCAAATCATTACCACTACTACAAAGTAGAAGTGTGGCGCAAAGGAAACACAGTGAAGCTCGGTTAATCAAAAGAGGGTATCAGTTTAATCCTCAGGGTTTTCTTTGTCGAACCGGAAAAGTTGAGCGGGCTTATGAAACACTCCCTGTTGCTTTTCATCCAACGGAATCACCTGATCCATTTTCTTAATGTTCTTTCTGAAGTTACGCTTGTCTAGCTTTTTGTCCAAGATAATCTCGTACAACAATTGGAGCTGACTAAGTGTAAATTTCTCTGGCAAGAGTTCAAAACCAATGTGCTTTGAATCCAGCTCTTCGCGTAAAACGGTTAATGCTTTTTCAGCAATATCATTGTGGTCAAAGGCCAAATCAGGAATCTCATTCACGTCTACCCAAATTGCTTTACCTGCAAAAGAGGACGGTTGAGGTTGATAGTCTTCCATCTTCACCAACGAATAATAGGCCACAGTAATCACTCTTCGCTCAGGATTTGCTCTGAAGCTTCTTAACCAGTCTTGGTCTTTCAGTCCTTTAACACGTTGAGGATCTCCAAAGGTGTGAAACTGCTTCAAGTAGATACCGTCAAGCGAAGTAAGCTCCTTCAGCACACGTTCAGCAGATGCGTCTAAGCTTTCGTCTAGGTAAACCAAATCTCCCGGTAAGGCGGTCTGCACTTGGTCCTTCGAAAGCGAGCCAGACTCATCAAGGCCCTGTTCGATTAACAATACTTTTAGTCCTTCGCCATCAAATCCGAAAAGGACACAGTCAACTGATACGTCTAATTGATTTTGCACTTCGTCTTACTTTGCTACAGGCAAATCTAATAAAACCGCCTGTCTATTCTTTCTTCTCAGGCAGAAAGTGACTAGAACGTCACGAATACACCATCAAATGGTTAGAACTGTAGCTATGAACGGCAAATTGGAACGTTCAAATAGATACTTTTGAGTAGGCGTTCCAGTACTTCGGATTTATAATTCTTGTTGTACATTGTGCCTGTTTTTAGAATAAAGTGTAAATTGCACACTAAGTAGTTAACCAATGAAAGATCAAATCAAGAAAATTGCTGTGCTCACATCTGGGGGAGACTCTCCGGGGATGAACGCAGCCATTCGTGCGGTAGTGAGAGCTGCGGTTTTTCACGAAATTGAGGTGGAAGGCGTTTTTCAAGGGTATGATGGGCTTATCAAAGGAGACTTCAAACGACTGAATGTACGTTCGGTGGCGAAGATTCTAGGCAGAGGAGGAACCATCCTTAAATCTGCTAGATCTGCTGAATTCATGACGAAGGAAGGAAGACAAAAGGCCTTTGATAATCTCAAGAACCGCAACGTTGATGCGTTAATCACCATCGGTGGTAACGGTACCTTCACTGGAGCTCATATTTTTCATGAAGAATTTGGATTGCCCGTGATGGGAATTCCTGGAACCATCGACAATGATTTGTTTGGTTCTGATAACACCATTGGATTCGACACCGCTACAAATACGGTAGTGGAAGCCATCGATAAGATCCGTGATACTGCCAACAGCCATAACCGTCTCTTTTTTGTAGAAGTAATGGGCCGTGATGCAGGATTCATTGCCTTGCGCTCTGGTATTGCTACCGGAGCCATTGCCGTGCTCATGCCCGAAGAGGAAATGAGCATCGATGAGCTGATTGAAGTACTTGAGAAAGGTGCCGAAAGCAATAAAACAAGTAGTATCGTAATTGTTGCTGAAGGGGATGCCAATGGAGGCGCGTACGAAGTGGCAAGAAAAGTGAATCAACGTTATTCACAATACGAAACGAGGGTTACGGTCCTCGGACATATTCAACGAGGCGGTGTGCCTAGTTGTTGGGACAGGGTGCTTGCCAGTAGAATGGGAGTTGCCGCTGTCGAAGGACTTATCAACGGACACAAAGATGTCATGATAGGCATCATCAACGACAAAGAGGAATATGTAAAGCTAAATGACGCGATTTCGCAAAAAGCTGAGCCAAATGCTGAGGAAATGCGCATCGCCAAAATTCTATCGATTTAAACCCAAGAAATTATGACAGCACAACGTGTTGCAATTAACGGCTTCGGCCGAATAGGAAGATTGAGTCTTCGCCAACTAATCAAGAAGCAAGGAGTAGATATCGTTGCGGTGAATGACCTAACAGACGTGAACACCCTAGCACACTTATTCAAGTGGGACAGTATTCACGGGAAGTACCCTGGAACAGTTGAAGTTCAAGACGGACAGTTAGTAATTGACGGTGATGTTATTGAAGTTTTCGCTGAGAGAAATCCTTCTGACTTGCCATGGGCGAAGTTGAATATTGATGTAGTGATTGAATCTACAGGTGTATTCAGAGACAGAGCTGGAGCTGGCAAGCACATCGAAGCTGGAGCGAAAAACGTTGTAATCAGTGCGCCTGCTAAAGGTGACATTACAACTGTAGTGCTCGGCGTGAACGAAGAGGTGCTTTCAAAAGGAGATAACATCATTTCGAACGCATCTTGTACAACCAACTGCTTGGCACCTATGGTGAAGGTATTGGATGATGTATTCGGAGTTGAAAAAGGATTTATTACAACAATCCACGCTTACACTTCTGACCAAAGTATTCAAGATGCACCTCACAGCGATTTGAGAAGAGCACGTGCTGCGGCCATGAGCATGATTCCTACTACAACAGGAGCTGCCAGTGCAGTAGGCCTTGTTTTGCCTAAGATGAAAGGGAAGTTAGACGGTAGCGCCGTTCGTGTACCAACACCAGACGGATCGCTTACAGACCTAACGGCTATTCTTTCGAAAGAAGTGACTGCTGAGCAAGTGAATGCCGCAATGAAGTCGGCCTCAGAAGGAGCGTTGAAAGGAATTCTAGAATATACAGATGAACCACTTGTATCAGTAGATATTGTGGGGAACACACATTCTTGCATCTTTGACAGTTCGTTAACTTCGGCTAACGGAACGTTGGTGAAGTTGTTAGGTTGGTATGATAATGAAGTAGGTTACTCTTCAAGAGTAGCAGATTTAGTAGTGAAACTGGGGAAGTAATCCTCGCTGAATTGAGAAAATGATACTCATAGCAGATAGTGGTTCCACGAAATGTGATTGGATTTACATTGACGAAAAAGGAACAGAATTAGGGCTTTTCAAAACCATGGGACTCAATCCATATTTTCATGATGAAAAGGTGGTAAGTGAAACATTAAGGTCAAATCCTGACCTAATGAAAATCGTAAACGAAGTAGAATACATTTACTTCTACGGCGCGGGCGCCTCTACACCACATCTGTGTTCAATCATTGAACGTGGAATCAAAGAGGTGTTCAATGCTTCCAAAGTTACGGTTGATCACGATCTTGTTGGTGCGGCCTATGCCGTATATCAAGGTGCACCTTCCATCACATGTATACTTGGAACCGGTTCGAATTCATGCTTCTTTGACGGAAAAGAAGTAACTGAAAACGTTCCAGCCCTGGCGTACATCCTTGGCGATGAAGCCTCAGGAAGTTGGTTTGGAAAGCAACTGCTCAGAGAATACTTCTACAAACAACTTCCTGCAGACTTGCACGAAGCGTTTGAGAAAGAGTTTCAAATGGATAAAGATATGTTGGTTGAGCGTGTGTACAACGCACCTCATGCCAACGTATACTTGGCTAGTTTCATGAAGTTCGTTGGGAAGTTCAACGATCACCCACACGTTGTCAATTGGGTGAAAGATGGTATCAGAACGTTCATCAGAATCCACGTTCATTGCTACGAAAACTACAAAGAAGTTGAAACACACTTCATTGGCTCAATAGGCCATTATTTCAAGCCTTGCTTGGAAGCAGTTTGTGCCGAAGAAGGTGTAAATTTGGGCGTGATAGATCGAAAACCAATCTATGGTTTGGCGAAATATCACGTAAATTACGTCATCCCTCAATTACAGAAACTATGATCCCAAAGTCAATTGCTGTCATTGCACACAACAAAATGAAACCGGTGCTCACCTCTTTCCTGAAAGAACGAGAAGAGTGGGTGTGGGGTAAAAAGCTATTGGCAACCGGATTAACAGCTGATTTCGTTGAACAAGGCGGCGTAAAAGTAAATGTCGAACATTTGAACCCTGGAAAAGAAGGAGGCTACAGCCAACTTCGTTCTGCGGTTGAAATGGACCAAGTCGAAATGGTTCTCTTTTTCCGAGACCCTGAAATAGAGCAAGACTACGAAGACGAAATTGTAGCTTTTGTAAAAGCGTGTAATAGGAAGAACATTCCACTTGCAACCAATCCAGCAAGTGCTGAACTTTTGATTCTCGGTTTAATCAAAAAAGAAGCAGCAGAAAAAGTTAGAAATAGAACGATAGTAGAATAAACGGAGCCATGATAAAAGCGTGCATTTTCGATATGGATGGAGTCATTGTTGACTCTGCGAAATACCATTTCTTAGCATGGCAACGTCTCGCCGCAGACCTCAGCATTACCTTCACAGAGGAAGACAATGAAAAGCTCAAAGGACTAAGTCGTGTTGATAGCCTCGAACGCATTCTCGAAAAAGGAGATTTGCAGCTAGATAACGATACCAAGTTGGCATTGATGGACCAGAAAAACCAGTGGTACCTGGAATCAATCAAAGAAATGAAGCCCGAAGAAGTGCTCCCTGGTGTGCGTGAATTTCTTGTATCACTTCAAGAGAACGGCATTGGAATAGCATTGGGGTCGTCTTCAAAAAATGCCCAACTCATCTTAGAGAAGTGCAATCTCACAACATTTTTCAAAAGTGTCATTGACGGAAACAAGGTTACCTTTTCAAAACCAGATCCGGAGGTGTTCTTAAAAGGAGCCTCGGAATTGAATGTTTCGCCAAAAGACACAGTCGTCTTTGAAGACGCCATAGCAGGAGTAGCAGCAGCGAACAGCGGCGGTTTCTTCTCCGTAGGAATAGGCGATGCCGCTTCATTAACAGAAGCGAGGATAGTGATACCTGGATTTGAAAATTTCACATTAAGTGCCCTTCAATCAATCGTTGAAGACCAGCAGAATAACTAAGTCATGATAAAGTATCTTGAAGAAGATGAGTGGAACGTAATTGAAAAAGACTTCCACCCTAATCATCAACGCAGTTCAGAGTCGATTTTCAGTATTGGAAATGGCCGGTTCGGTCAACGAGCGAATTTTGAAGAAACGTATTCAGGCGATTCACTTCAAGGAAGTTACATAGCTGGTGTCTATTATCCAGATAAAACCAAAGTTGGTTGGTGGAAAAACGGTTACCCAGAATACTTCGCTAAAGTGCTCAAT
The DNA here is from genome assembly GCA_029245065.1 of Flavobacteriales bacterium. Taxonomy (GTDB): domain Bacteria; phylum Bacteroidota; class Bacteroidia; order Flavobacteriales_D; family Sanyastnellaceae; genus JAQWQB01. Next base: position 19,737 of record JAQWQB010000128.1, read on the forward strand.
AGCGTTAATTGGATTGGCGTTAATGTGTGGGTAAATGGCGAAGAAGTAGACCTCGCAAAAGCGGAAGTCATCTACTTCGAGCGCAAGCTCAACATGAAGCACGGTTTGCTCCAAAGAAATTGCACGGTGAAATTGGAGAACGGTATGCAAGTGACCTTGGTAACAGAGCGCTTTTGTAGCATGGCCAATGATGATCTAGCAGCACTCAAATACACCGTTTCTACAGATCAAGACGCTGAAGTTCGTATCGAATCCTATTTGGATGCCGACGTTTCAAACGAAGACACCAATTGGGATGAAAAATTTTGGGTCGAAGGCGAAACGAATAGCTTCGACAGTGGATTGAGCCTTTCATGTGCTACCAAAAAGACAGATTACCATGTTGGAGTAGCCATGGTTAGCGAACTTTCTGTTGCGCATCAATTATTAGATGTAAGCGAAGAAGAGTTCGCCCAAATGAAAGTCACAGAGCGTTTCCAAACGCAAGTGAAAGCAAATCAACAGGTAGAACTGACGAAATTCATCTGCTTGGTCAATTCAATGAATGTGCCCAAAGCGGATGTGCTGAATGAAGCTGAAAAAGGAGCAGGACAAGCCCATACCCTGGGCTATGACTCCCTTAAAAGTGCACACGAATCCGCTTGGGAGTCTATTTGGGAAACGAGTGATATCGTCATTGAAGGCGACGTTGCTGCCCAACAAGGAATTCGCTTCAACATCTTCCATCTGAATCAGACGTATTCCGGTAAAGACGATCGTCTTAACATCGGTCCGAAAGGATTCACAGGTGAAAAGTACGGTGGTTCTACCTACTGGGATACCGAAGCATATTGCATTCCGTTCTACCTTGGAACACATGACAGCGCCATTGCAAGACAGTTGTTGGTATACCGATTCAAGCAATTAGACAAGGCCATAGAGAACGCTGAAAAACTGGGCTTCAAAAACGGTGCTGCCTTGTACCCAATGGTGACCATGACTGGTGAGGAGTGCCACAACGAGTGGGAGATCACCTTCGAAGAAATCCATCGAAATGGAGCCATTACTTTCGCCATCTATAATTACGTAAGATTCACCAATGACAAATCCTATCTCGCTGAATACGGATTGGATGTGCTCATGGGCATTAGTAGATTCTGGGCACAACGTGTGAATTGGTCTGAAGCGAAGGGAGCTTATGTGATGCTGGGAGTTACTGGTCCCAATGAATATGAGAACAATGTAAACAACAACTGGTACACAAACTACATAGCGCGTTGGTGCTTGAAGTATACACTCAAAGTGATCATCGAACTGAAAGAGAATGATCCTGATGCCTACGCTGAAAAAGTAGCTAAGTACCAGTTTAATGAAAAGGAAGAAACCCTTCTGTGGGCTGATATTCTTGAGAAAATGTACTTGCCGCAAATGGAAGGCTCTGAGGTGTTCTTACAGCAAGATGGATTCCTAGACAAAGAGCAATTGAATGTAGCTGACCTGGCGAAGGAAGACAGACCAATCAATCAGAAGTGGTCGTGGGACCGAATTCTTCGAAGCATTTTCATCAAGCAAGCAGACGTCCTGCAGGGAATGTATTTCTTCGCTCATCATTTCACCGACGAGCAAGTAGAGGCTAACTTCGACTTCTATGAACCTAAAACAGTTCATGAATCAAGTCTCTCACCTTGCATTCATGTTATTCTGGCTTCGCGCATCAATCGTCAGGAAAAGGCGTATGAACTCTATTTGAGAACATCACGTTTGGACCTAGATGATTACAACCACGAGGCGTATCAAGGCCTGCACATTACCGCTATGGCAGGCACATGGATGGCCGTTGTTGAAGGGTTCGGAGGAATGAAAGTAGAAGGGCATCAATTAGCGTTGAGCCCAAGCTTGCCGAAGCAATGGGATGCATTCAACTTCAGAGTCAACTTCCGGGGAAGCGCTGTTAGAGTCAATGTCACCAAAGATGGCACGAACTTATCTCTGGAGACCGGTCAAGCATTGACTGTGTTACTCCATGGAAAGCAAGTGGAAGTGTATTAGTTGCAAAGAGTTGCAAAGACACTCAAGAATATGAGAAGGTCATTTATACCAACAATGCCGTCACCGTCGTAATCTGATCTTTCACAGTCGGAAGGTAAAATCGAGAATATACATTCTCCATCGTCATTGGTAGCTTCTGGGTTGTAGTTGCCCGCATCAGGATAGGTACAACCGTACACTTCCAATTCATCGCAAACGCCGTCGTTGTCAAAATCGTTGAGGCAATTCCCTTCACAATCTTCGGCTTCTTCTGGGTAAATACAAACACCTTCTACATTTGCTTCAGGATCGTAATTACACGCCGCTTCGTCTAAACAACCATCAACTGGAGCGCCAGCAATAACAGTGATCCCTACTTCTGTTAATACCGCCCCACCTTGGTTTTCAATGCGCAATGAAATGTCGTAAACACCGGGAAGTTCTGCATCAAATAGTTCAGCTGTAGCACCTGCAAGTCCTTGCCAGTATGCAAAGCCCAAGTTCTCAGAACCTTGACGAAAGCTCAATTGATCTTGGTTCAATGTTTCCAAGACGAATGAAAGTGGAAGTTCATAAGCAGCTGCCTGTGTGGCGTCATCCAGCGGGTCGAAATCAATGACAACAAAAGCCTCAATTTCTTCGAAAGAGTACATAGCCAAATCAAAACTGTAGATGAAATCCCAGGTCGACAATGGGGGATTCAGCGTTGGGTCTTCGAAGCTTGTTCTGCTAAAACCGGTGATAACATTGTATTCAGTATCGTTTTCAGGAATGACATCAGAAATGAATCGGTTGTTCACTTTCAAACCCAACTGCATAGGACCGTAATTCACAATGGCCATGTGTTCATTGCTGATTCCCGTTCCAAGTTGAATGGCAGCATCCAACGTGGCATCGTAGAGGTAGGTCGAAGTGAACGTTTCACAACTTCCATCGTCGTTTACGGCAGCAGGATCAAAATTTACAGCATTGGAATCAGTGCACCCGTCTTGGGCAATTCCTGAAAGAGAGAGCAGGGCAAAGAATAGTGTACTAAGCGTTAAGTTCTTCATGGCAAGTTGAATAAGTCATCAATGGTATTAAGTAAATGTAGTTAATTCACTCAGAATCAACAATACGTTGATTGAGACGTAGTGAAAGTGAACTCGTCACTTGGATTCAGTCACAGGGATACTTCTAGTCCGACCGGACAGTGGTCAGATCCTTCAACTTCATTCAAGATGGTTGCATTCGAAAGGTTGGAAAGGAGTTGTTTACTCAAAATGAAATAGTCCAAACGCCATCCAACGTTTTTTGCGCGCGCTTGACCTCGAAAGCTCCACCATGAATACTTTACTTCATCTGGGTTCAGATGACGAAACGTATCCACATAACCAGCTTCTAAGATGGCACTTAGCCCATCAATCTCTGTTTGAGTGTAGCCAGGAGATTTATTGTAATTGGGTTTCGGACGTGCAATATCAATTTCTTGGTGCGCCACATTCAAGTCGCCACAAACAATGACCGGCTTCTTGGCCTCCAATTGAAGCATATGTTCCTTAAACGCTTCGTCCCATTCCTTTCGATAGGGAAGGCGCTTCAATTCGTTCTGTGAATTTGGAGTGTACACCGTCACAACATAATAGCTTTCGAACTCAGCAGTGAGCACGCGTCCTTCTGTATCGTGGTCTTCAATTCCCAGCCCATAGGAAACTTCAATAGGTGCTGATTTGGTGAGCAATGCCACACCAGAATAACCTTTTTTAATGGCAGAGTTCGAATACACGTGGTATCCTTCAAGCCCATGCAACGCTTCGCTGACTTGATCGTCTTGCGCTTTGGTCTCTTGCAAGCAAATGACATCTGGACTATTCAACTCGCTTCCGATTTTAGCGATAAACTCTTTCTTAACGGCAGCGCGAATGCCGTTCACGTTCCAAGAAACTAGGTACATAGATACTATTTTAGAAAACAAAGGTACGTCTACCGAAAAGGAGAAGCCTTACTCGTCAAGGAAAATTTTCAGCGTGTCGAGTTCTGGCGAAATGCACAGGTGTTCACTCACCATCATAAGTTTCATCATGTAGTTGTCTGTGTTTTGGAATTCACCAGATGCCTCCATATTAACAAGGTGCTCATACGTAGGAGCGGGAACCACATTCATAATCGTGAACGCCTCTTGATCGAGGTCATAACTGATGATGGTTTTTTCGTCGTTCTTCAACTTGTTTTCGATGACGTAAAAACCAGGGAATTTCACAAACTCCGCATTCCAGTAGCCAATGTAGCCCATTGAAAAGAGCGGATACAACGCCAAATGACTCTTTTTGTTCATGGAGTCCAGCATTTCTTTGACTTCATCCAACTTCGACCGCAAGAAGTAACTTTTGGTTTCCGAAGGGGTGAAGTTTGCATACTTTGACCAACGCATGTTCGAATTGTAATACTCGAACTCACCTAATTTTAGTTTGTAGTTAAACTGAGAAGGGCGGTCTAAGACATACCCAGGGTAATACCACTTCATTTCTTGCTTCTGCCCAAACTCAATTTCTTTGAGCATGGTGTAAACACCTAAAGAATAAGTGGAATATGATTCGTCGTAAAGTCCCAGAAGACTCGCTAGTGCTGTTTCGCCTTTATCAAAAAAGCTGACAGCAATCAATTTGTCTCCGTCGTACACACATACCTCGCGTGTATCGAAAACACTAGAAACGAATCCACTGTTTAGGTAGTCACTTAAAGTAGGGTGAATAAACCCTTTGAATTTTTTCTTCTGGTTTTGATAGAGCCGTTCCTTGTGTTCATCGGGAGAGGCCATTCCGTAAGTAACCTTGAAGTTCTCTTCTACTTTACGAATGATTTTTCGTTGGCTCTTTCGAAGGCTAAACTTCTCAATAGCTAGCCTGATATTGACAACCGAATAGATTTGCTCCTCGATACAAAGAAGATCCATCTTGTACAACATGACGGATCCTCTGAACCAGCCAGAAGCCAAATAAGTATCATACCTCGAAGGAGAGAGTCGCTGAGGGAAATAAGTTTGTACAAGCATTGGGCCAAGGGTGCAAATCGTATTATTGACGGTTCGCTGTTGGTAAAGTTACGCTTTTTATATTGAACATTTCATAACCAACGAAGTGCCATTTGTGCTATCTTCCTCGTTTTGAGGCTGTAAGGAGGCATAACTAAACGTGTTGGATTCCATTTAATCCGTTTTTTAATGACACTTCTCAAATTGGTAAACGCATCAAACCCTGCTTTTCCATGCGCTTTGCCGATGCCACTTTGATTAATTCCACCAAACGGTAGTTTTGAATGGACAAATTGAACCACACATTCATTGATCCCTGTTGTTCCGGCTCTCGTTTTGCGAATCAATTCCTTCGTCCATTGCTTTCGTTCACTGAATACGTAAAACGCAAGAGGACGATGGTTTTCATAAACCAAATCCAATAAGTCGTCTTCATTTTCCCAAGCCATTACAGGAAGAATTGGCCCGAAAATCTCTTCTTGCATCACGCTCATGTCCATGGTAACATTGGTCAATATAGTAGGAGCAAAGCGCAGCGTATCACGGTCATAAACACCGCCCGTTTCAATCAATGCCCCTTTCGACTTCGCATCTTCCAAAAGCGAAACAAGGCGATCAAAATGTGTTTCATTGATAATATTCGACAATGAATTGGATGTCAGCGGTTTGTTGTAGAACCGCGCAATGGTCAAGTTCGCAGCAGATATGAACGAAGCTAGAGAACTCTTTTCAACAAGTGCATAATCTGGAGCAATACATACTTGTCCGGAATTGAGAAACTTCCCCCAAACAATACGCTCAACGGACTGCTTCATTTTGCAGCTAGAATCTACAATGGCGGGACTCTTTCCTCCCAATTCCAAGGTCACAGAGGTCAGATGTTTCGCTGCAGCGGCCATGACTTTTTTTCCGGTCTCAATTCCACCTGTGAAGAAAATATGATGAAAGGGCAAGGAAGTAAGTTTAACAGAAATGTCAGATGCCCCTAATACCGCTTTGACGTGGTAAGGGGGAAACACCTCTTCAATAATCTCTTGAATGAGCTTCCCCGTTTCTGGGGTATATTCAGATGGCTTTACAATGCAACAATTCCCTGCTGCAATGGAAGAAACCAATGGGCCCATGCACAAGTTGAAAGGGAAGTTGAATGGCGCTATGACAAGCGTTAATCCTTTTGATTCTGGTTTTATATACCCCGAGATCCCGGTCAACGGAAGTGGTGAACTCACTTTTCTGATGCTTGACCATTGTTCTAAGTGCTTTAGCGCATTTTTAATTTCATCTTTTACCGGATGAATATCGTCAGTAATGCTTTGAACATAAGGCTTGCCCAAGTCCACTTTCAAGGCTTCGGCCAGTTGCTCCCTTCGTTTTAGAATCGAATTCAACAATTTCTTCAAATCGGCCTTTCGCTCTGAAACACTTCTTGTACCAATCTCTATGTAATGTCCGCGTTGCAATTCAAACAGCGCTTGAATATCTCCTTGTGTATCCACCTTCGTCGTATATGTTTCCAGCTGGAAAGTACATATTAATATGAAACCAAGTCCTTACCTTAGGTGACCAAATAGCTCCAATGCTCTCCAAAAATCTCGCTTTTACATCATTGAATCGAATTGCCCGAAAGGCGCAACGTCTTGATAGAGAGATTTCATCGATGAAAATGGTGCTTTTTTCGGACCACCATCGGGGTAAAAGAGATGCTTCTGACGATTTCGTTCAATGCGAACAAACCTACCTTGCGGCCTTGAATTATTACGACGAGCAACAGTTCGAACTCGGACTACTCGGCGATGTAGATGAACTATGGGAAAACAAGGTAGCCGATGTGGGCGATGACTACACAGAGGTCATGCAAGCCGAAAGGAAATTCTACTTGACTGATCGCATGTACAGAATTTGGGGCAACCACGATGATTATTGGCGTGAAGAGATTATTTTCGATCGGTACATGGGACACTCTTTCAAAGGGTTGCCGGTAAAGGAAGGTTACATTATCAACGTATTGGAAAACGGACAACGCATCGGGGAGTTAGTGCTTGTTCATGGCCATCAAGGAAGTTTAGGTAGTGATCGCTTTTCAACCATCAGTAGGTTCTTCGTACGCGTGTTCTGGCGAAATTGGCAAAACCTTATTGGTCACAAACTAACTTCGCCCACCAAAAACTTGGAAATCAGGTCGAAGACAGACCGGGTAATGTATGAATGGGCGGCCAAACGATCTGGGACGGTGCTTGTTTGTGGACATACACACCAGCCAATTTTCACATCGCAATCTCATCTTGACCAACTTGAAGAGCTAAAGAACAGAGGGGAGTTGGAAGAAGCGGCGTCGGATCTACTCAAGCAAAAGCAAGTGGAGCAAACACATGTTGAGGTTAAGGGGCGAAGAAAGCCTTGTTATTTCAATACGGGATGTTGTTCCTTTTCCGATGGCGACATCACGGGCATTGAGCTTGAAGATGGAAAAATTCGATTGGTCCGTTGGGATATCAATAACTTGAGTAGGACGGTACTCATTGAGTCCGAATTAGCCATTGTTCTTCAAAAATGCGAATAGCCTAAATAAGGCTGTAGAGGAAAATGGCGGTGAACAGGGTCAAGAAAATGATTCCAGCAAAAGCCAGCAAGCGAAGCCATCTTTTTGGTTGATCTTCCTTCTTCATCCGACTACCTGTTACCAAGTAAAGGTTCGCTGCTGCTATAACAGGAGCAATAACGAAGGACAAAATCATGGCGAGGTCAATTAAGAATTTGAGATTCGAACCAAAGAACAGCACAACCCCCAATGATATGATGGCGGTAACTCCAATGCAAACGTTGTAGACATTCCCGGTGTTTTTCAACCCTTTGAAAGCAGTGCTTACCAGTCGTTCAGTTGAACGACCATATCCATCAAATACGGCTATGCACGTTCCAAACATAATGCTGAAAGCAGAAGCTGCTATAAGTAGGTAGCTCCATTCTCCAATTACCGAAGTGTACAATCCGATGATTCCATGTGCGAAGCCTGCTTTTCCTACAGGTAATCCATTGGTAGTTCCGTACAACATGAACGCTCCGAGGATCAAAAAACAAATAGCAAGCCCAATGGAGATCAGGTAGCCCAAGTTGAAATCAAAGAGGCTTTGTTTCAGCGAAATTACCTCCTTGGCTTTTTTCTGTCGTTCAATAGTCCACAGGCTATTCCAAGTAGACAAATCAACAGCCGTCGGCATCCAGCCCATAAGTGCAATAACGAATGATAGTGCACCCATTTCGCCCACTAATTCCGGTGACTCGAATGATAGGTTTTCACCAACAGGCCCCTTGAAAAGAACAAGTACAAAGGCAACCAATGTAGTGGCTAATAGCACACCGCCTATAATTTTAATGAGGTTCTCGAGGGCACTGTATTGTCCTTTGATGAGAATCAAGGTGCATATGGTGAAGAGTACAATTGTCGTGAGTGTTCCTCCGTATTCAGGCATGATTTCGCTCACCCCAAACAAGGCGTTTAAAAACCCACTCGTTACAGCACCAACTGCGGCGGCCACAAAAAACATGGTGAGCAGCGTGAGTAGCCAATACAAGTAAAACATCCATTTCCCAATTTCACGATAACCTTCGATGAGGCTTTTACCGGTAGAGGTGGCATAGCGTGTTCCGAATTCAAAGAAGGGGTACTTGAAGATGTTGGCAAGTACAATGGCCCATAAAAGTCCAAAACCATAATCTGCTCCAGCACGCGTTGATTCAACAAGATGCGAAACACCGATGGCGGTGCTTGCAAAAAGAATACCGGGCCCAATGGCCGCTTTATACTTAGATAATCGACTCAAAAAAAAAGACTTCTGACATTAAAATGTAGCCAAAAGGTATGGTTTCAAAAGAGATGTCATTAACTTCTAGCTAAATTATTGCCTTATGCCTACGATGAAACAATGGTTAGATGCTTACGGTAAAAGTCATCAAAACCCAACGAACAAAGCTTTTCACTGGATCTGTGTTCCAGTTATTTTCGTCTCTCTTATCGGGTTACTTTCTTTGGTGCCCTTGCCCTTCGGGAATGGTGAAGATGGATTTGGTCCATACATACACTTAGGAACTTTCCTCATCCTTTTTGGACTTCTTTTCTATGTGCGATTAAGTGCTATCATGACCATTGGAATGACCGTCATTTCTGCCATTTCATTGTACCTCGTGAAATGGGTGAATCTACATTTTTGGGATGCTGCATGGATGGTCTTTTTAGCGGCGTTTGTTTTAGCCTGGATTGGACAGTTTATTGGACATAAAATTGAAGGAGAGAAACCTTCTTTTTTCGATGACCTGAAGTTTCTATTGATAGGTCCAGCTTGGCTTTTGAGCTTCATTCTCGCTAAAATGGGGATCAAATATTAACCGTCTTCTTTAGGATTGGTACAGTACTTGCTTAACAACAGTAAAATGAAGTTATGGCCAAGCAATTACTCTCCGTACTTATTTTACTCGTTGCCTTGACGTCATGCAATTCTTCAAAAGAAGTGCTTAGGCAGGCAGAACAGTATTCAGATGCAGGAATGCATCAAGAAGGGTTCAATCGTTACGTGAGCGCATACAGACAAGATCCTAAAAGCATTGAGGCACATATTGGTGCAAAATCGATGGGTAATCTGCTGGTCAATAAATACTTCGCTGAAGTTCAACTACACGTATCAACCGGGAATTACGAAAGTGCGCTGCATGCATTAGATGTTGCCGAACAGTTCTACCATGAATATCAGTGGTTGCACATCGATCGTCCGTTAAATGGGATGGTATCTCGAACAGCAATTCGTCAGAAAATAGGAGAAAACTATTACCAATTAGCGCTCCAAGCTAGTTTGGATGATAATTGGGACGCCGTTGATATGTATCTATCTAACGTGGCGCGTTATGCGCCCAACCATCCAGAAGCCAATTACCTCGAATTAATGTCGAGCATCGTTCCTGAATACAAAAGAGGAGTGAAGGCCATGGAGCTCGGGTTGTACCAAGAGGCGATACCCTATTTTGAAAAAGTGATCGGAATTGATGCCGATTTCTCTGATGCACTCGCCTTGTATTATGAATGCATTGAGTTGTCTAATATGACAGTAGCTTATATTCATACAACTGAGAAGCATATTGGAGAGAAGTACAATGAGTGCCTCGTATCTTATGTGCACGAAGAAATTCTGAGCAAAAACAATCCGTTTGTCACGCTCGTTTCGAGAGATAAACTCAACCATTTAACAGATGAACAAATCTTGACAATGGGTGGAACGTTTAATGAAGAATCTGTAGTAGAAGCGGGAAATTTTCTTGGCGCAGAGTTTTTAATTCTTGGTGAAATTCAAGGGTTAGAAGCGGTAGAAGATGGAAACGGTATTAGTCCGTTGGTACGTCCTATTGGATTCAATGGATTAACACGTATTAAGCGTGAAGAAAGTCGAAGCAGAACGCTCAAGATCATTTACAAGTATCAATTAGTGAATGCCGAAACCGGAGAAATAGTAATAGCTCAGTCGTTGCCTTTTGAAAACACAGCGAATGTTGCCTTTGACGATAGCGACCTCACGCTTGAATCATTCCCTTCAATCTGGGAGCAGGCCGTGTTTGATGAAATCCTCGACATTGCAACAGGGAAGAGGAGCACGTCGAAAAAGAAGAAAAAAGAGTTGAAGAACTTAGATAAAATGACAGAAGAAGAACAACTCCAATTGTTCTTTGAGTTTGTGGCGAATGAGATTGCCACTAATCTGGATGACTTTGCGAAGAGTCGGAGAATCGAAGTGCTATAGTCTCTAGCACACGTACAACTTGATTATATAAAAGCTGGTTGCCGTCGTTTACAAGATGGTAATCAGCTTTTTCTGTTCGTTCTTCATCTGTAAGTTGATGGGAAAGGCGTTTCCTTACTTCTTCGGCGCTGACCTCGTCACGAAGCATGACCCGCCGAATGCGTTCGTCTACGTCGCAATTCACCGTAACCGTGCAATCACAATCCTTGTAGCTGTTGCTCTCAAATAGAATAGCAGCTTCCTTAATTACAATTGGATGAGAAGCATGCGCGTCTTTCCAAGCGGCGAAGTGAGTAGCTACTGCCGGATGAACCAAGCTATTTAAAAGGGAAAGTTTTTCTTCGTTGCTAAAGACCTGATTACTTAGGTGGGCTCTATTTAAGGTCCCATTTAAATAGCTGTCCTCTCCGAAATGTCTTATGACTTCTGCTTTTAGGTTGGAATCAGTCATATAGAGCGCCTTGGCTTCTTCGTCTGCTATATACACAGGTATGCCCAAAGCAACGGCTATGTTTGCAGCGGTCGTTTTTCCACTACCAATTCCTCCAGTAAGACCAACTACGATGCTCTTCGCCATGCGTGCAAGATGCTAAGAAATGCCACTTAAATGTTGGTAAATGAGTTTCTTTTTTTCACAAATCCGTCGGTTCTTTGCACCAAACTCAGAACATGCCACATATCATAGCACCATCACTTTTAGCCGCAGATTTCGCCAACATGCAACGCGATGTTGAATTAGTTAATGAAAGTGAGGCTGATTGGTTTCACATTGACATCATGGATGGTGTTTTTGTTCCCAATATCTCTTATGGTATGCCAGTACTGAAAGCCATTGCTAAACATGCCACAAAGCCATTGGATGTGCACCTGATGATTGTAGATCCAGATCGCTACATCAAAACATTTGCAGATTTGGGCTCAGAAATTCTTACCGTACACTACGAGGCATGCACTCATCTGCACCGAACAGTACAAGCAATTAAGGAGAATGGCATGAAGGCAGGTGTAGCACTAAATCCTCATACTCCAGTTGAAGTTCTAAGAGATATTCTTGCTGATCTAGACTTGGTGCTCATTATGAGTGTTAATCCGGGGTTTGGTGGACAGAAGTTCATAAATAGAACCTACCAAAAGCTTAATAGACTTTCAACCATGAGAAGGGAAATGAATGCAAAATGTCTAATTGAAGTTGATGGTGGTGTAGGACTGAATAATTCCCAACAACTCACAGCACATGGCGCAGACGCCCTTGTGGCTGGTAGCGCTATCTTTCGTGCAACCAGCCCGCTCGATGTTATTTCTGAATTAAAGGTGTCTTAGGTCTTCGGGGCCCGCAATTTGTGATGGATGGTTTTTTAATTAGAAAAGTTGGGATGCAAATAAGAGCATATCGCTGTTTCTGAAAGATCTATAATTTCTAGCAACCTTAATGTAGATGAAATGTGGTGAACAATAAAATGAATTGACTTTTACGTCCGCCTCTATAAAAGCATATTTGAGAGCAAATTTTCACGCTAAAACAACCGTTAGTGCATGAAAGTTATCACGTTTCTAATCGATTGGTGAAGAACTGATGCGCTATTCCCTTTTTGGGAGATTGGATATCGTTACGAACACATTTTATTTCGATAATGATAGAACTGCTGCTTTTATTGTGGAGAAGAAGTTTTGAAACGAGTCTTTTAAGATGGCTAAGAAATTAGGTATATGGTGTGTAAATAAAGCTCGGAAATATTAGATAGACGGTGTTTAAGTGTCGATGAGCTATCTATATTCCTCCATGAACGGGTTATTGGTAGCGATAATTTCATATCTTTGTAATTGCTTTTAGATCTGACCTAATAATTTTTGCCAAACAAATACGCTTATGAATTTTACTAATTTAGTAAAAACAACCCTCTCAGGATTTTTCTGTGCTCTGGGAACAATGTTACTTTTTCTAAGCTTTTCTCCCGATAATTCAACCTCGCCGATACAACTAGCTGACATTGGCGCAATCTGTGATTTAAGTATTGAAGTTTCCACGGAACCAAGTACGGTATGTGTGCCGCCGCTTCCACCTGCGGAAGACAATTGTGATTGTAACGGTAAGATGCAGAACCTGACATTGGAGTACAATGGGCCGGCAGGCGCAACGGTAACCGTATATGATGATTCCGGGACGTTAATTGCGACGTTTGCCAATGTGCAGCCAGGTGATATTTTATTTGTATCTGCAGAGAACCTGAATGATCAGGAGTTTGAAGCCTGGACGTCATTCTACACCAATGGAGGAGATGTGACCTGGTTACATACCTCATGCTCCCAAGACATATTAGGAGATACGGAAGGCGATTTCACGGTATTAGGTTATACGGACGGTCAAGGCGATCAATGTGGGATTTTGGGTAATGAGAATTACCAAGGATGCAATGGATCCGCAGATTTAACGGTATCCAATGGAGAATCTCCATACACTTACCTATGGTCTGACGGCTCAATATCTGGAGATCGAAATGATTTGTGTGCAGGAGAATACGAAGTAACCGTAACAGATGCCAATGGGTGTTCATCTACTGCAGACGTTGTTGTAGAGAGTGATACACCGGAAATTCTAATTTCAGTTGAGACGGAGGCGAATACGGTGTGCGACGATTCCCCAAATCCAAATGATTGTGATTGTCAAGGATATATATACGAGTTCGAAGTTGAATACAATGGAGCCTCTGGTATCCTGGGAGGAGCTTATGATTACCACGACAATACTTATTTGCACGATACACTAGTCACAGGCCAAGTATACACTTTCAACGTTTCGAATTCTAATCACCCAGGTGAGGATCATGAACACAATGATCCCATGATGTGGACGTATGAAGGAGGATCATGGATTCATCATGGAACCATTGATGCTTCTTGTCCTACTTCTATTATCGGTACCAGCTATGGACCTTTCACAGTTTTGGGTTACACGGATGTTCATGGAAATGTATGTTCGACTGCTACGAATTGCAACGGTAGTGCAGACTTGACGGTATCCAATGGAGAGGCTCCTTACACTTACCTATGGTCAGATGGTTCAACTTCTGGAGACCGCGATGACCTGTGTGCAGGAGAATACCAAGTGACGGTAACTGATGCCAATGGTTGTTCTACAGAGATAGATGTTGAAATAACTTCAGATACTCAAGATGTTACCGCTGTAGCAGATGTCACAGCAGATGCCATTTGTCCTGAATTTGATGTATGCGATGTGCTATGTTTTGAAAGTTCAAATGGTGATGACGATGTATCGGCACAAATGAGCATTGACATCGAAGAAGGGCCAAACACAATCACTCTACGAACTATCTATGCGAAGACTTTCTGCGACAACACTTACGGCGATAATACCATTGGATGGCCTGGAAACCACTCGTTTGGTAACCTTCGTGGTTCAGATAAGCTAGAATTAGCTCTATACAACGAGAATGGAGACTTGTCTCTTCAGTTCGAGTTGGATTATATCGACGATGAAGGTCAAGGCCCTTCAGGCTACGGAACTGGTGGAGTTTCAGAAGGTGACGGAGATATGATTGTAGGTAATGAAGCCTACATTTTGGATGTGAAGACTTCATTGAGCGAGAACTTCAATACGTACGGTTATGTGCTAACAGAAAACTCACCAGCTACTGACGCTGACTACACTTCGAACCCTGATTATCCGAACTGGATTTACGAGGTATGGTATGAAGTTACCATTGATTTGGATGCATTCGGAAACTCAGGATTCGGATATCCAGAGATTACCGATTTCCATGCGTCACCAAGTAAGACAGGAAACAACTCTGAGCCAGTTGAATTCTCAGAATGCTGTGGAAACGGAGGTGTTGAATGCACGGGCTCTATTGACCTAACGGTTACAGAAGGTGTTGCACCGTTCACATTTGCGTGGTCAAACGGAGAAACGACAGAAGATATTTACAACCTTTGCGGAGGTTCTTATTCAGTAGTAGTTACGGATGCGAACGGTTGTTCAGCTGAGTACACTTATGAGGTGACTTGCAACTCCACTTGTGAAATCGAATGTGTGAATGACTTGACGCTTGATTGTGAAGCAAGCACTGATCCGAATCATACAGGTTACCCAACGTTGGTTTGTGGTGGATACGGAGATTGCGACAGAGAAGCTGGCGAGTTTGATTTTGCATTCCATGGATGGGGAGGTACCCCTGTTGGATGGGGGTTCGGTCCTGGCTGGCAAATCGGAACAGGATGCGATCCTGAATGTGGAAATATTCCGAACGTCTTCATTGACTTTACGAATTTCCACACTGATTACGATACGAAGCTCAAATCACCGATTTACGATGCTTGCTGTACAGACAATGTTTACCTGAGTTTCTGCATGCAGCAAGACCTTTACGGAGGGGAAGACGTTCCTGGATTCTTAGATGTGCAATACCGTCTGAATGCAGGGACTTGGGAAACAGTTTACACTTACAATAACGTTTTTGGTTCAACCGTAAACTATAACGATACTTTCGAGATTCCAGGAGCTGCTGGTAACGCCTTTGAAGTGCGTTTTAGAGCTCGAGGCGAAGGGTCAAGTGAATTCACCTTGGGTGGATGGGGAATCGACGATGTTCGTGTTTTCGGTCATTCTTCAGGATGTGACTCTCCGGAAGAAGTGGATATAGACTGGTCATACAGTGATTCTTCCAATGGTTCATGCCCCGAAGTAATCACACGTACATTCACAGGTGAATACAATGGTGAGACGTTCTCATGCATACAGACATTGACGATTGTAGATGAAGAAGCGCCAATCTTTACAAGTGTTCCTGATGATGAGGAATACCCCTGCTCGGAATCAATTGATCCGTCAAGCGCATCTGCAATTGACAATTGTGATGATTACGTAACGATTACGCAGAGCGATCAAATTATAGGGTTTGGTTGTACTTATTATATTGAACGCACTTTCGTTGCGACTGATTATTGTGGAAACACAGCGAGCTACATTCAAACCATCACGATCAATGATACAGAAGCACCGGAGATCGATTGTCCTGCTGACGTAACAGTAGAGTGTACGGAATCACTAGATCCATCTAACACAGGAGAGCCTGTAGTAACGGACAACTGTTCTGAATTTGATGTGACTTACTCCGACGGAGAAGTGTCGGATGATTGTCCAGCGACGTTTGAACGTACATGGACAGCGACAGACGCATGTGGTAACTCATCAAGCTGTATTCAGATCATCACGATCAATGATTCAGAAGCACCGGAGATTGATTGTCCTGCTGACGTAACAGTAGAGTGCACGGAATCACTAGATCCATCTAACACAGGGGAGGCCACAGCAACAGATGATTGTTCCACTCCAATGATTTCATATGTTGACGGACCAATGATGGGAGAATGTCCAGCCACGTTCGAACGTACATGGACAGCGACAGACGCATGTGGTAATTCGATTAGCTGTGTACAGGTGATTACTGTTGATGATACAGAAGCACCAGAGATCGAATGTCCTGCAGATTACATCGTGAACTGTGACAACGGATCATCTGATCCTGAGTTCGCAGGAGAGCCAACAGTAGAAGATAACTGCTCTGAATTCGAAGTAACATATGTAGACGGACCAGCAACGGATGATTGTCCAGCAGTCTTCGTTCGTACATGGACAGCAACAGACGCATGTGGAAACGCATCAAGCTGTACTCAGAACATCACGATCAACGATTTCGCTGCACCGGTAATCACTTGCCCAGCAGACGTAACAGTTGAGTGTACTGAATCACTTGATCCATCTAACACGGGTGAAGCAACAGCAATGGACGATTGTTCAACTCCTAACGTAACATACGTAGACGGACCAATGACAGGTGACTGTCCTTACACTGTTGAACGTACATGGACTGCAGTTGACCCTTGTGGAAACGAAACATCTTGTGTTCAGACAATCACAATTGAAGACACAGTAGCTCCAGTACTTTCAGGAGAAGATTCAATGGTAACTATTGAATGTGATGCTTCAACTCAGATTGTTCCTCCAACAGCAACAGACAACTGTGATGATCAGGTTTCAATTTCAATGAACACTGAAACAATCCCAGGAGACTGTGCAAATGAGTGGACTGAAGTTTACACTTGGACAGCAATGGACGAATGTGGAAACACGGACGTTCGTACGTTCACTGTGAACTACGAGGATACAACAGCTCCAGTATTGATCGGAGTACCTGCAGATGATACCATCGATTGTGAAGCACCAGTGCCAAGTGCAATCGTAGTAGCAACTGATAACTGTGATAACGATGTACCAGTAGCATTGACTGCTGAGACTAACTATTTCGATTGTGGTTACGAAATCGTTCGCACATGGACTGCAACTGATGATTGTGGAAACACAACGTCTATGTCTCAGACATTAACTGTTGAAGACATCGTAGCACCAGTTATTACTTGTCCTGCAGACTACGTAGTAAGTTGTGACAACGGATCATCTGATCCTGAGTTCTCTGGAGAGCCAACAGTAGAAGATAACTGT
>JAQWQB010000133.1 GCA_029245065.1 Flavobacteriales bacterium
CCTGGCTTAAATCCAGTGGCAAGACGTGCACTACTTCAGGGTTATGGCATGTGTTGCGCACTTCTTCAAGTGCTTCTGTTCTTCGGGAAGAGAGAATCAATGTGGCGCCTTGATTGGATAGTTCTAAGGCCAACGCACGACCAATGCCTGAAGAGGCACCCGTGATCCAAACTGTTTTCGAAGAAAAGTTCATGTCGCAAATGTAGCAGGAACCGCGTTTGAAACAATGGCAAAAACCAAATGGCTGAGGATCACTCTTCCAGACTGACCAAGAAGAATCGCGTTCCATTGAGCAGAACGTTTTGCTCATTGTTTAAGCTCAACGCATACTCTCGGTATGTATCATCATCGAAATGCAGCTCAAGGTAGGATTCGTTTCCCATGGAGTAAATGCGGTAGGTACCTTCGTTTGCATCGCGGCTATTCGCGTAGCCAAAACCGCCACTTCCATCAAAACTAGCCATGTTAGAAGAGTAGTAGTCAAAACGACCATTGGCGAATAGTTTAATGTTGGTTCGGCTAGAAGTACCGCTGTACCCACCTCCATAATCAGATGATGAAGATGAGCTCAGGTATTTCAATTGCCTGCCCACTAGGTCTCTTTTCCACCTGCTGGTTTGGCTGGATTCTTTTGCTTCAACGAATTGGATACCGCTCCCAAACTTTTTGGCTTCACTAACATGTTGATCGGTGAAGAGGTCTGTTTCAGTGATGACTAAGACGGTGATGCCTAGGTCTTTTCCATTGACAACGCCAACTGCGAAGCTTTTTACGAAATGTCCGTCAAAGGTTCCGCTATAAAACCCTTCTAGTTTGTGTTTTCCAACGGTCTTGAATTGCGATGAAGGAGTGAGGCTGATGTTCGGGTCTTGGATGCCTTGGTTCGCCACCGCTTTGAGCTCAGCAAGGTTGGACGCATCATTTTGGAAGGCGAGCATAATACCGGGTAGCGTTTCATGGCCCATGATGATGACGTCGTTTTCGATGACGTGTGTCCAGCCAGTAGGCACGGTAAAACGAAGTCCAAATTCATCTAGGTTGATGAGTGTCCCTTGACCCATTGTGGTGAATAAGGCCAATGAAAGCAAAGCGGTGAAAAGTGTTTTCATTCGTCAGTTTAGGAGAAGGAAGTTATTCAAAATCAAGTCATAGAACAAAAAAAGGCCCCACTTCTGTGAGACCTTTTGTGAGTTGAAATGAGTGTTCAACTTAGATATCGATGTTTGCGTATTTCGCGTTCGCTTCAATGAAAGCTCTACGAGGAGGAACGTCATCGCCCATCAACATAGAGAAGATTTGATCGCACTCAGCCGCATTTTCAATTGTAACGCGTCGTAGTGTGCGGAATTCAGGATTCATGGTAGTATCCCATAATTGATCCGCGTTCATCTCTCCAAGACCCTTGTATCGCTGAATACCAACGCTACTGTCGCTTCCTGCTCCTTTCATTTCAAGTACTAGGCGATCTCGGTCGTCATCGTTCCATGCATATTGTTGTTTTGCTCCTTTCTTCACTAAGTAAAGTGGTGGAGTCGCAATGTACACGTATCCGCTTTCGATCAGCTCCTTCATGTGTCTGAAAAGGAAGGTCAAAATCAGTGTTTCAATGTGGGATCCATCCACATCGGCATCACACATGATGACTATTTTATGGTAACGAAGTTTCGTCAGGTTCAAGGCTTTGCTATCTTCTTCGGTACCAAGAGAAACACCTAGCGCAGTGTAGATATTTTTGATCTCTTCGTTCTCGAAGATCTTGTGATGCATTGCTTTCTCTACGTTCAAGATCTTACCACGTAGCGGCATAATTGCTTGGAAGTTTCGATCACGTCCTTGCTTGGCAGTTCCACCGGCCGAGTCACCCTCGACAAGGAATAGCTCACACAAAGCAGGGTCTTTTTCAGAGCAATCGGCTAGTTTTCCCGGAAGTCCACTTCCGCTCATAACCGTTTTACGCTGGACCATTTCACGGGCCTTGCGTGCGGCATGTCTGGCCGTAGCTGCTAGGATTACCTTCTGAACGATTTTCTTCGCATCATTTGGGTGCTCCTCCAAGTAGTCCGTAAGCATGTCGCTTACCGCTTGACTAACTGGTGCAGTCACTTCACGGTTTCCAAGTTTGGTCTTCGTTTGACCTTCGAACTGAGGTTCTGCCACTTTAACAGAGATAATGGCTGTCAATCCTTCACGGAAGTCATCACCACTAATTTCGAATTTCACTTTGTCAAGAAGGCCTGAAGATTCAGCATACTTCTTCAACGTGTTGGTAAGCCCTCTTCTAAAACCAGAAAGGTGGGTTCCTCCTTCGTGCGTATTGATGTTGTTGACATACGAGTGAAGGTTTTCGTTGTACGAAGTATTGTAAATCATCGCTACTTCAACAGGAACTCCATTTCGCTCTCCATTTACGTGAATCACTTCATCGATCATTGCTTCTCGATTCTTATCAACGTAGCGCACGAACTCTTCTAGTCCTGTTTCAGAGAAGTAAATTTCGTGTACATCATCTCCATCCTCATTCTTGTGGCGCTTGTCAGTCAATGACAACGTAATTCCTTGGTTCAAGAAAGAAAGTTCACGCAGACGATTTGCCAACGTTTCGAAGTTGTATACCGTTGTTTCAAAAATGCTGGCATCTGGGAGGAACGTTACAATGGTACCACGGTCATTGGTTGTGCCAATTTCCCTTACAGGATACTGTGCTTTACCAATGGCATATTCTTGTTCGTAGATGGTTCCATTGCGGTGTACCTCTGCTCTCAAGTGAGTAGAAAGGGCGTTCACACAAGAAACCCCAACACCGTGAAGTCCACCAGATACTTTGTACGAGTCTTTATCGAATTTACCTCCGGCTCCAATCTTGGTCATAACCACCTCTAGGGCAGAAACGCCTTCTTTTTTGTGAAGGTCAACAGGAATACCTCTACCGTTATCTCGAACGGTTACCGAGTTATCCTCATTGATCATTACTTGTATGGTATCACAGTGTCCTGCTAATGCTTCATCAATAGAGTTATCAATTACCTCGTAAACCAGGTGATGCAAACCACGAACACCAACGTCTCCAATGTACATTGAAGGACGCATGCGCACGTGTTCCATTCCCTCAAGGGACTGAATACTGTCTGCACTATACTGCTTTTTATTTTCCTCGCTCATATGCTTCTTTATAATTGCTTAATCATAAGGTTATCAATCTGTCGGAAAGCCCTTTAATACTTGGGGTTACCCGACTTTCAAAGATACGAAAAATGAAGGGTAAAACCTGAGGGAACCCGCGCCAATACTCGCATTTATCAACAAACACTTAACAGTTTTTCACGGTTTAGTGAAATGAGCCATTACAGGGCATGAAAAAGGCCATTTTGATCGTTCAAAATGGCCTTGAAAAGAGACGTTAAGCCGCTGGATTAATTTGTTTATTAGAAGGAGTATGTGGCCCCCATCATGGCGTTGAAGCGCTGGATGTTGTATTGGTTCCATCGCTGGTATCGTGAAGCGAGGAAGTTGTTGAAGCGAACAAACCCACTTAAACGCTTTGTGTATCGGTATTCGATACTCAAATTAGCATCCAAATACGCCTTGAGGAAAATGGTATAACTTCCGTCGTTTTCCAACGTTCCTTCTCTTGCTTGCACCAATGATTTGACGGGTCGTTTTCCTTCAGAAAACAAATCCAAGTTGACCATCAGTTTATCTTGCAAATTGTATCCTGTTGTCAATGTGAAGCGGGTATTTGGTTGGTACCATGCACTGGCCTCAAAGTCTGGGTTGTACAGGTTGTAATCAGCAGAAAGTTGGAAGCGGAAGTTCTCCTTGGTATTTACGCTTACTTCTCCATGCAATCTGAATACTTTCAGGTCGTCATACAAGGCGGCAAATTTGTTTCCGTTGCTAAACGCAGAATCGTTCACGAAGTACAGGAAGTTCTCATAGTTCGTTTGGGAAACATTCACATTGAAACTCGTAGAAGAGCTAAGTGTTCCTCTAATTCCTCCGTATAACTGTAGACGCTTATTGGTGTTTTCAAGTTCAACGTCGGTCAAAACGAAGGGGTTGAAATCCGTGATCGACTGATACGTGTTTTGCTCCAAGTTTCCTCTAACACCTGCGTACGGAATGAAGAGGTCATCAAGTAGACTATAAGCGGCTTCTGCCAATGGGTAGAAATGCACCGGACGATCACCTCTGGTATCTAACCATAGTCCCATTCCAAATTTCACTAAGAAGTTTCCTTTACGGGTAGTGGCCATGGGTTGAATACTTACCAAAACATTGTCTTGATTCAACTTATCGCCATCAGATAGACGGTTGAATTGGAAGTCGTTGTAATTGATTCCGAGATCTACGCTGTACAATTCATCTTTCACATACTTTCTTCCGTGCAAGTTGAAATCCACATTGTTTTCTACTCCTTCGTAGGCATCTCTGAAGTTTCTGAAAGCGATGTTACTAGCGAAATTTATTTTACTTGAATCACGGTAGTAGCTTTTCATTTCCAACTGTCCCTTGACGTTTGTGAAACGTTGTTCAAGGTTATCAAGTGGGGTGTCCCAATACAATTGCGGGTCGAAGCCGAAGTAGTTCACCACATTCCTGTCGTAGTCAAGTGCTCCTTCCAGGCTGTGCTTCTTCAAGTATTTTCGCCCCCAAATAGTAGCACTGTTATTGGAAAAGCTATCTGGAATGCTGTCTGCCAAAGCAGTTTCTCCTGCAGAACTCAAGTGGTGGTATTGAACTCCCCAAGAGCCATCGTGTGATCGGTCATCCATGTAGTACAAATCAACCAATGGGGTCGTATATACCCCAAAACCACCTCTGATGTATCCTTTGTACAACTTAGAAATTGGAGGCTCTACCGTTACTTTGGCTGGCTTGATGGGTTTGGTAATGATGTCTACTTGTTGCTTGTTCGGAATCAGCGTGTAGCTAATCGTTGGAAGTTCAACAAGTGATTCTTTCAGCTCAGGAGAGGTTTGTAGCTTTTTGGCATCTCGAAGAATGAGGTCCAAATCACCTACAATGGTCAAATCCATTTCCAATGAATCTCCTTGTGCAAAAGACATGGTAGTCATGAACAATGCACCCAAGCAAATAAACGTGTTTAATCCTTTTTTCATGGCGCTTGTTTTATTGGTTGTCACCGTTTGAGTTATTCATGTCGATTTCGATTTCACCTGAGTCAGGTTCATTCTCTTCCGCATTTTCAATCACTTCTAATTGAGCCAATTTGTTCTGGGCTTCAAGTCGAACCCATTCCTCATTTACATTGTCCAAAATGGCGTTTAAGGTGGTGCGCGCCTGGAAATAGTCTTCCAGTCCAACGTACACGTCGGCTAGTAATAGAAAGCCTTTGTACTTCCATTCATCGTACACCGCGAAGGATTCGATAAGTTGGAAAATTTCGGCCTCTGAGTTTTTATAAGCTCCTTTCAAGTAGCCAATTTCAGCCATGTTGAATTTCGCTTCAGCACCTTTTCTTCCACCAGACTTCACCACCTCAGCGAACGCATAGTAGGCGTCGTCAAGCTTTTCATCGTCCTTCATAATCTTCCCTTTCCAGAGGTAAGCAGAAGTTAGAATGTCAGCAGGAGTGCCTTCATTGAGGATCACTTTCTCTGCGTATTCCAAGGCATATCCATTTTGACCTAGTAGGTAGTGGCAGCGCATCTGACCAATTTGTGCCTCAAGCACATTGTTCTTCAGTTGCGCAATATTCTCCAACTCAATGTAGTGGTTGAGTGCTTGGCTGTAATTCTTGTTGTTGTAATTGATGGTTGCTGCTGCCACAAGTGCTTGTTCAGAATAATCACTTGTTGGTTGCGCTACGACATAGTTATAGGCTTCCAGTGCATCAGATTTTCTGCCATCTTCGAAGTAACAATTTGCCAAGTGGTAGTTGGCTGCTGTAGCGAACAAACCGGGCTGGTACTTCTTCAAGTATTCTTCCAACTTAGGAACAGCGCTGGTGCAATCGCCTGTAATGGCATAGTCTACCGCAGCCGCATATACTTTCTCTTCAATGTCCGTTTCCGTGAGGTTTAGGTTGCTTGGAAGTTCATCCATCATTCCCTCTTCCAGCAATACGTTTTCAACGAGGTAGAAGGCATCAACAGTTACTTTATCATTCGGGTAAGACCCTTTGATTTGATTCCACAGCTCAATTACTTTTTGGTTGTTTCCTTGTTTCACATTGATTAAGCAAAGATCCAGCAAGCTGTGTTTCACAAACGGACTGGTTTCATGTTCATCAAGAATGTTTTGGTACCAGCGTTTCGCGTCAGCTACATTATCCTGTTCCAAGTATGTTTTTGCCAACTGGAATTTCGCGTCAATCACGTAAGGCGAATTGATCTGCGTATCAATGATGGTTTGCAGGCCTTCAATCTTCTTGGTGTTCTCACCTTTCAATCCGTAGCAAACTGCCTTCTGGAATTGTGCGTAGTCTTTGTTTTGTTGGTTGAGATTGATTCCTTGGTTGTAATACGTAATGGCCTTGTCGAAGTCCTTGTTCACGTAGTAACAATCGCCAATTCTAAGCAGGGCATCATTTTTACGTTTCACGTCGTCACCCTTGAATTGATCGATGTACTTTCTAAACGCAGAAGCCGCTCCAATGTATTTCTTCTGGTTGAAGAGTGAGTATCCCAACCCGTAATTCCCGTTGTTGTAGAAATCACTTTGGTACGAACCTGGCTCGGTGAGAAACTGATTGTACATCCCAACCGCTTTGGTGTAATCTCTACTTGCATAGGCTAATTCCGCTTTCCAGAACATGGCTTCCGCTACTAGCGATGCGTTCACTGGATACTCATTCACTTTATTGAAGAACAACTCAGCTTCGTTGTAACGTCCGGCCTTGTACAATTCAACACCTCTGTTGAAAGCAACTACTTGATACGCTTCCTTCGTTCTGGTGTCTTTGTTTTCAATTCTGTCCAATGATTCCAAGGCCTTTTCGTAGGCTTTCGTCTTCATGTAAACGCTCAACAAGAATTCATACGCCTCGTCGCTTCGCTCAGAGTCTGGGTAATCTTGCAGGTAAGTCTCAAATGCTGTAATGGCTTCGTGGAAGGGGTTGTACGACAATTCAAAGGCCAGCTTCGCATAGTTGAAAAGCGCGTCTTCTTTGAGTTTGATGTTGTGATCCATTTCACTTGCCGCCTTGAATGCAGAACGAGCGTATTCTTTTTTGTCCAGCTTTAAGTAGCAGTCGGCCATGTGGTACGTTGCACTTTGCGC
Source organism: Flavobacteriales bacterium (assembly GCA_029245065.1). GTDB lineage: Bacteria > Bacteroidota > Bacteroidia > Flavobacteriales_D > Sanyastnellaceae > JAQWQB01. Next base: position 7,243 of record JAQWQB010000133.1, read on the forward strand.
CAGCTCGTCGTCTTCCTGACTCGCTTCGTTCAATGCATCCAACGCCAACGTGAACTCTCCACTTTGGTAGTAGGCATAGCCCAGCTGAAAGAAGTCTTCACGTGAGCGTTCTTTCTTGGGTGTTTCTTCATGGTAACGCTCTAAGTAGGGAAGTGCCTGGTTGTATTTTGATTCGCGGTAGTAGCTGTCTCCAATCAGTCGAGCAATTTCTGGAAGTCTTTTAATGCCAGACGTATTCGTTGAGTCTACCAAAGACGGTGCGTAATCGAGTACTTCGTCGTAACGTTCCTGATTGTACAAGATTTGTGTGATGTAGTAAGGTGCTACAGGCTTGAAATTCTCGTCTTCATTCAAGATTTTGAAACCGTCTAGCGCTGTTTCATACTGACCCTGTGTGTATACAATGTGGCTGTAGTAGTACAATGCCGGTATGCGGTATTCGCTTTCAATGTCTTTTACTTCTGCTAAATCTTGGCGCGCTTCTTCGAATTCTTCGCGTTCAAAATGCGCGTGACCTCTTTTGAAAAAGTACTCCAGTCGGTCCTCCTCTTTCAGGTCCTTCGGGTTGGTAAAAGCAAACCACTCCAACGCTTTCTTGTAGCTTTTTCGCTTGTAATTGTAGCTGGCGAGTTCGTAATACACCTTGTTCACCCATGGACTATCTGGATGATCATTGACGAACTTTTCCAGTCTGTACTCTGCATCTTTGTGAAACAAGAACATGGCGCAGATACCAGCGTAGTATTCTGCATTGATAGAACGTTCAGACCATTCGTTGTCTTCTAGCTCAATGAAGCGCTCGAATAACTTTTGTGCTGACGCGAATTTTTCTTTGTCGAACAGATCAAGGGCTTCGCGGTAACTCTGTTCACTAGAAACATAGGTCGCGGTCTCTTGGGCGAAGGAAGGGCTGCAGATTATTAGCCCCAATGTGATTATCCAGAACTTAGGATTCATGCGCTTTTGCGTTGGTTTACAGTTCAGATAGACAAAGTTCGTACCACATTAAAGTATGGTGCAGATGGCGTCTATTCCGAATCATTAAAAATAACGACGAGAGGTGTTGCGCAGGTTGAGGCTCCGATATTTTATCAACGCGTCTCTGTGGACGTTAGTGTGTTGTTCCGGACGGAAATGTTGGGCAATAAAAAACCCCTTTTCACGTAGTGCGAAAAGGGGTTGAAACGAGGATTGAAGTATTATCCTTCAGTAGTTTCCATTTCTTCAGCGTGGTCATGATCGTGGTCGTGGTCATGGTCGTGATCATCTCCTTCGTGGTCGTGATCGTGGTCATGTCCTTCTTCCATTTCTTCTTCAGACCCTTCGTAGCCTTTGATTACAACTCCTGTTGCATTGAATGCCATTTCAAACTTAGGTTCAGTAATAGCATCAATTTCTTCCTGAGCTGCATTCGCATCTTCTAACAAGTGCTTCTGGAAATCAACTGATACTGTATCGTAATAAGCAGATCCAGTGATGTAGCAATCAAGTCCGCTCACTCCAGTTTTAGGAACGAAAAACTCGTGGTCATTCATGAAAACCATCATTTCACCTTCAGAAGGAGATTCAATTTTCATCCAGCACCCCATTTTCTGACAGCTTTCAACAATTCTAGCTGCGAATACACCGTCAGCTGTACCATTGTCGGCAAGCATTGAAGTAAGCGAGTTGATTGGCTGAGCACCAGTGGTGTCAAATTCAGCACCATACATATTTACAGGAGTGGCAACTGTTTCTTCAGCGTGGTCGTGATCTCCGTGGTCATGTCCAGCGTGATCATGTCCTTCATGTCCGCCACCACAAGCGTATAGCAATGCAGCTGCAGCGATAAAAAGTAATTTCTTCATTTTGTGTTAATTGTTTGTACAAAGATATAAAGTGTTCACACCTGCAACCCAAAAAAGCAAGATTATCGATAATGAAGTTACATTTTTTTGATCGTGAACTCTGTTCTACGATTCTGTGCGCGCCCTTCAGCCGTTTCATTCGAGGCCACCGGTTTGGATTCACCGTACCCTTTCGCAGAAATTCGTTTTCCCGGAACTCCCATGGATTCCAAATAACCTTTGATCTCAAAAGCCCTGTCCATAGATAAGGCAAGGTTGTCACCATCGGACCCCTTGTCATCTGTATGTCCGCCAATTTCGATGTAGAGTTTTGGGTTTTCAATCAAGTAAGCTGCAAATTCGTCCAAGATGAGTTTTGAGCTTCTATTGATATCAGCGCTGCTAGTAGCATAAAAAATGTCTGGAATTTCGAACGACTTAGAAGCTTGGACCTTTTCAGCCTTCGTTTCAAGCTTAACCACTGCTGGTGGAATCTCTTCTTCCTTGTCTACAATCAAGTGCGTGTTGAAGGCAACTCCTTCGCCCTTAACAGACATGACCACGTCTTCTCCTTTGGATACATTAACCACGGTAGCATAGACTCCATCGTCTCCATTTACGTCAATACGTTCCGCTTTCTTGCTGTCAACGTACTTGAGTTCAACGTGCGCATCAGATGGAATGCCGCCGTTTTCATTTTCAACCCGACCTTTTAAGATGATGACCTTTTCTGGTTTTGCTTCCTCCGGAACAGGAAAAGAGAAGACATCAAAGCCTTGTGAAGACCTCCCGCGATTCGCATAGAAAAAGGCTTCTTCTCCATCAGCGCTTACAATCATTCCGCGTTCGTCTTCTTCCGTATTGATGGGTGCTCCAATGTTTTTTGGATCACTCCAACTGCCATCGTCTTGTTGACGCGTATACCAAATGTCGTATCCACCGCCGCTTGGCTTTCTGTCAGAAGCGAAGTACAGGGTGTGGCTGTCTGAGTGCATGTAGGGCGCACTTTCATTGGCCGAAGTGTTGATTTCAAGCCCTATTGATTTTGGTGCGGACCAGCTGCCGTCGCTTTGACGCGTGCACAAAAAGATATCTGTGCTTGGGTCGCCGTTCGGATTGGGAACGCACTCGGGACGTACCGTGGCGAAGTAAAGTGTTTGTCCATCACCGGAAAGTGAAGGCTGTGATTCCCAGCCCATTTCGGTATTCACAAGGTCACTTAAGGGCTCCAATTCGGACCACTTGTAGATCTTTTTTCCTTGCGTTTCATCGAAGACGAATTCGTAGCGTCCAACGTAAAGATCAATGTTTTCTTTGTTGCTTGGAACTGGGTTTTTCTTCGCAATAAAAAGCTCTTTGTTGTCTACAGAAATGCTGGCACCTCCGTAGTTGTCTCCCATGTTGAACGGACGAGGTAAGGCTTCACCGTTATCAAACGTAGCATTGATATCGGATCTTTTGCTCCAGGTGAATTCTTCTACTTGCTTCGCCACATAATCGCCTTTCGCCTTCTTCATGTACTTTCTGGTAAAGAACATCAATTCCCCATCAGGCGAAAGGGTAGGGAGGTAGTCTTGGTCTTTGGAAGAGACCCCTTCAACACGTGTGATTTCGAACTTTCCTTCGTTTTTATTGAAGTCTTTGTAGAAACTGACATAGGGAATGGCCCCTTGTACTTCTTCGTATTTCTTGTCGTAATCCTTGTCGAATTTGGACTCATCATCGTCAGGGAAGTGGATGAATTTATCAAACGCCGTCAATGCTTCTTCGTAATTCTGTTCAGCGTAGTTGATGGCACCTAAGTAGTACCAGATTCTACTGTGGTATTCCGGACAACTTTCGGCAATGCGCGAAAAGTAGCTTTCAGCTTCACCAAAGCCTCTTCCACCGCGCTTGGCACGTTTGAATGAAGATTCTCCCAGTTTGGACAGGCACAAGAGGCAGTTTTCATTTTCTTCCAAGGCGTCTTCATAGAAACCACGACGTTGGTCACTATCGTACTTCTTTTTGTCCTTGGCTTTCTCAATGAGCTTGAGCACTTTTCCTTCTGGTTCGTAATCGCAATCCAACTGACCGAAAACGGCGGGAGTGGAGCTAATGAAGAGTGCTATGAGTAGTGTGATGTGATATTTCATTGTCAATGTCTAAACAAGAATTGGTCCATTACAATTCTTCGGCGGCTTTAATTTTTGCGTCGGCTTGTTCTTGTGCTTTAGCTACTGCAGCATCGGCTCTTTTTTGCGCTTCAGCAATGGCTTTTACGTGGGCTTTGTCTGCCTGCTCCCTTAGTTTGTCTGCGGCCAAACGCTTCGCAGCTTTTTCAAACGGATTTTTGGCGCTGTCTTCTACTTTTTGCGCTTCCTTGTACGCGGCTTCTTTTCCGTCATCTGCTAGTTTCGTAGCGTCTGCCATGATCTTATCTGCTTCGCGTTGGGCGTCCTCCATCAATTTTGCGGCTTCTTCTTTGGCCTTCGCTACCGCTTCCGCTTTGCCTTTGTCGATTTGTTCCTTTACTTCTTCTTTGACGGCCTCTTTCACTTGTTCCTTCACCTCTTCTTTTTGTTCCTGAATGGCCTCGCCGTAATTGCCTTTAATTTCAGGCTTTTCCATTGTGCCACGAATGCGAAGACTGATAGGAATGGTAGTGTTTGTACTGATGTTGCTCCCTAGTTTGTCGTTGATGTCGCTTAACAATCCTGTTGCTTGCGAACCGATGTTTCCAGGCAGTCTGTCAGCAGGCAAATTCATTTTCACCGTGTAGTCCATTACTTGGTCAAAGGCCATGTGACCTTGGATAGTGGCCGGAATTCCATCGATTTTGACAGTGAATGGGTCAACGAGTACTTTGCCATCTTCAAAACGATAGGTAATGTTCACGTCCTCGATGGTTTGCTTCGCTAGACGGTCAATTTTAAGTTCCTGAGCTAGTTTATTCATTGGTTCGAACTTCTCAATGAAAACGCTTTTTGTTTGGACATTTCCTCCACCGGTGATGGTGTTTTCAATAGGCTCCATAGCTTCATCCAAGGCACAAACCAGGCTCATGGTGGTGCTGAATCGTCCTGTGCAGCTTTTGCCAATTGGCGCCAATTTGTCGATGGTTTCAATGGTGTTTGAAGCCTGATTGATGTCCATGTTTAAGATTCCAAAATCCATGTCTACCAGCGGCTTTGGACCGTTACTCGAGTAGCTACCATTGGTAACGATGCTACCGCCAAGTGCTTCCATGTAAACGTCTTTCAAACTAGCTACTCCTTCTTTCAGTTGAATGTCGCCTTTCGCTTTTGAAATGACTAGATCTTCGTAGATCACATTATCGAACTGCGTCGTCAGCTTAAAATCAACGTTCATTGGTAGTTCGATGATTCCCAAGGTTGCTGTTGAATCACTTTCGACTTCCGTTGCTGCCATTTCTTCATCTTCGGCCATGAATTCGTTCAAATCCATGTTCTTCGAACTAACTGAAAAAGCCCCTTGCAGCAATTCGTCTTTTAAGAAGTAGCTGAGGTAATTGTTGATTCTTCCGTTGGCGCTGAGGTCTGTTTTACCGATGTTCGCTGCAAATTGAGTTAACGCAATATGACTTGGATTGAAATTGAAGTATGCTGAGTTCATTTTCACATCATACGGCAAACTGTCTGAGACGTAGTTTAAACCAAGGATGATCAAGTCTCCAGCTGCTTCAATATCTCCGTATCTTTCTTCCTCGGCGGCTGACATTCGTCCCTTCACATTGAAATTCGCGTTGATGGACCCTGACAGTTCATCGCCATTCTCCAACGGAATGGATTCTTTTAAGTTGTCGAGCACAACCTTGGCGTTCACTGCGCAATCTACAAGCGGGTCCGTGAACGGATTGGCTAGGTGCAAGGAAACGTCAATAGGGTTGTTTTCCAGCTCCAAGTAAAAACGGTCAACATCTACCGTCATGGCGTCGTTGTCTGCTCCTTTTGAAGCGTCAACAGCTACCTTGATGTCAATCTTATCTACTTTACCGGGTAAGTCAGGATATTGAAAACTACCATCTACAACGGCCAAGTTTGCTCCAAAACCAGGCATGGTTGTTTCGGTCATTTTCCCACGAATGAATCCGTCTAGATCTACGTTCCCTGTGGCAATAACACCTTGTAAGTCTTTCGTAAATTCAGCAGGCACCATGGAAAGCAGTTGAACGAGGTCATTTTCCTTGGTTTTGAAGGAAATGTCCATATCAATGTCTTCGTCAGGCATGGCTACCCAACCGTCGGCCTCTAGCTTCAATTGGTTCATTTGGATGACGTTGTCTTTGAACGTGTACTTCGCGTTGGCATTGTCAATGTTCAAGACGGCATCAAGAAACAAGGTTGCCGAGTTCACATAACGTAATCCGTCGTAGATGAAATCTACTGTTGTAGCGGTTGTTTCGGTATCTAGGTCGAAGACGTCCGAGGTAAAATCTCCCGACCCTCTGTGGGTGAAGCCGGTTGTTTCGAAACGCATGGGAAGGGTGGCGTCATCGTAAATGACGTGTGCGTTTTCGATGTAGTAATTCTCCAGTTTCATGGCGAAAGCGCCGCCTTCTTCTTCAGGAATAGTTTCGTCGGTAGCTTCTTCTTCAGAAGGCTTGGCAATGTCGTAGTTAGCTGCTCCAGACGCTAGCACACGCACATCAATTAATGCATTCACGAGTCCGATTTCATTGATTTTCATGGTTTCGCCAAAGAGGCTCATGAGGTCAACGGAAGCAATTACCTGCTCAGCATCGATGAGTTTTACTCCTTCGAAGGTTTCCGTTCCTGTGAGGGAAAGTGCTTCTATCTCAACAGAAACATTGGGGAAATCAGAGAGGAGTGAAAGGGATAAGTCTTCGAACTCCATCACCGCGGTGAGGTTTTCGTTGGCCAGTTTTTTTACTTCCTCATTGATCTGGCTGCTGAACACCATGGGCAATACAATGATGGCAACAAGGAGCAGGAGGACAAGGATTCCGAATCCTTTGAGTAACTTTTTCATAGAGCAGGTTATTGGTACAAAAATACAGGTAGCATGGGAATTCCCATGTTAATAACGCAAGTCTTTTTTAGTTGGTATGTGATTGAGAGAGGAGAGCCGAGTTTTGAGTTACGAGTTCGGAGTATTGAGGGGAGATTAGGTAGTGCCCTTTTGTAGCCACGAGCCTAGCTCTTGGTTGGTTGAGAGTTTTGAGTAAGGTGTTACGAGTTTTGAGGAGCGAGAGGCTGAATGTACTCAAACAACATTGACCGTTTTTGACTCGGCTGGTAACCTTTCCGTTAATTTTCTCGATAATAATTGTCCTCGATCTTTACCATCTAGCGGGACTAAATTCGCTCTGTTTTTAAGCTGCTGTGTTGTTGGGGATGGTGACAATTAGAAGACTCCTAAACAAATTCAGAAATACATCCGCCAATAATCATGCTTGTAACTAACCAATATGAAAAGTGGTGTATAATGTATTTTTTACCGCGTTTATCTAGAACTGCACTAATCCAAACAAAGGGCAGGGCGAAAACGAAAGCGTTTATGATTCCATGAAATACTCCATGTCCAAAATGCCGATGCTTTGTGCCATACTTAGCTGAGAACTCCTTGACAATCAATGCTGATTCTTGATTCCCTTTCATTATGTCTGTGAAAAAGAGTTCATAAAACCCATCTGATGGATTATTAAGTTGATGTAGCCATAAACGAGCATGAAGCTCAAGAGAAAAAGCACTAGTACTTTTGAAAATCCTATTCCTTTAAGATCGATAAATTCGACTTTTGAATACTTGCTGATGAAAGACTTAGGATGATACCAATATGCTCCTACCATCAGAGGGATAAAAGCAATTAAGAAAAAAGCCAAATAGTTTAAGTTCATAGTGCTGGGTTTCTGTAGTTGGTCCGATTTGGTTTTTTTCTATAGCAGTTGTGGTGCTTGTTGCTAACGTTTAATGTAAAATGCGTTTTTAATGCTTTTTACATAGTGTTATATGCTGTTTTCTTTCTTAATAATTGGACTAACTCAATCAATCCGACATTTATTTTATCTGGTATTCCAACCCTTTTTCTGTCATCTGTTTTAAACTGACACTTTATGTCTACAAATGAAAAAATTGATTCACTTCGTTCGTTATAAACTTAAAGTCAAAATTCGGATCTTTCATAAATAC
>JAQWQB010000010.1 GCA_029245065.1 Flavobacteriales bacterium
CACAAGAGATGCCGACTTCCTAGAACACCTATTTACCGCTACCAACCACAACTGGTTATTGATCTTTACTGAAAAGGGACGTTGTTTCTGGATGCGAATTTTCGAAATCCCGGAAGGATCGAAAGCGGCGAAGGGACGCGCTATTCAAAACTTGATCAACATTGAGCAAGATGATAGCATCAAAGCGTACATCCCAGTAGGTGACTTGAAGGACGAAGATTACGTAAACAACAACTTCGTAGTGCTTGCGACGAAACAAGGATTGGTTAAGAAAACAACCCTGAAAGCTTACTCTCGTCCGCGTACAAACGGTATTAACGCTGTAACCATCCGTGAGGAAGATCAACTTCTTGAAGCTAGATTGACCAACGGAAGCAACGAAATCATCTTGGCATTGAGAAGTGGTAAGGCGATTCGTTTCCCTGAAGAAAAAGTTCGTGCCGTAGGTAGAACTGCTCAAGGGGTGAAGGGTGTTACACTTGGTTATGAAGGCGACGAAGTAATTGGAATGGTGTGTGTTTCTGACGAAGAGTCTAACATCATGGTTGTTTCAGAGAAAGGATACGGTAAGCGTTCGCCAGTAGGTGATTACCGCATCACGAACCGAGGTGGAAAAGGAGTCAAAACCATCAACGTAACTGAGAAAACAGGTGAGCTAATTGCCATTCTGAACGTGAACGACGACAATGACTTGATGATCGTGAATAAAACGGGAATCATGATTCGTTTAAAGGTAGAAGACCTTCGCGTTATGGGAAGAGCTACTCAAGGGGTTCGTTTGATCAACCTGAAAGGGAAAGACGAGATTGCCTCTGTGACGAAAGTAATGGCCACCGATGACGAAGATGAAGAAATTGATCCAATCGAAGGTGCAGAAGGTGAAGGAACTGAAGGAGGAACAACTTCTGAAGGTTCAACTGAAACTTCTACTGATGAGCCAACGGAAGAATAAACACTGAATACCTATTAAAAAGGGGTGCTGATAACTAAAGCATCCCTTTTTTTATGCGCTGAAACACCAGATCTGTAAAGATTTCTAAGGTTTGGCAGACAATTTGTATAGAGAGATATGGAATATTCATAATTTAGCATCCATTAATAAAACAACAATAAGTACGATGAAAAAGACGCTATTCGCTCTACTTGTATCATTTCTTTCACTTTCAGCATATGCTCAGCCTGATGTTTCTACAGCAGGACTGGCAATTTCAGCGGGAGAGTGGATTGAAGCCAAAGAATCAATAGATAAGGCCATGAGTAATGAAAAGGCCGTATTAAAAGAAAAAACATGGCGTTACAGAGGCCAGATATACCTTCAACTTTCTGTTGATAGTGCTATGTCGGCTCAGTACCCAGACGCTTTGATGGAATCTTATAAGGCATACAACAAGGCCATCGAACTAGACAAAAGAGGGAGTTACAAAGATGAAAATCAGGTAGCGCTTCAGCGTATCATGGGACAGTCTTTGAACATTGGCATCAATGCATACAATACTCAGGACTACGCAACCGCTGGTAAATACTTCGATTTTGGAAACGTGGTTTCTACTGAAAAATTTGATTCTGTGCACACTCAGGCAGTATACAACGCAGCACTTAGTTTCGAAAAAGCTGAAATGTATGACCAAGCTTTAGCCTCTTACGATGCTTACGCACAGGTAAAGAAGGATAGCCCAGAAGTATATCTTTTCATGTCGAATATCTACAGAAAGAAAGGAGACGAAGCTTCAGCGCTTGAAGTAGTACAGGACGCACTTGTGGTTTTCCCTCGTGACAAGAACTTGATCATTGAAGAGCTTAACTACTACCTTGAAAAAGGTGAGTACGAAAAAGCGAAAGAAAACCTTCGTTTGGCTGCAGAACAAGATCCAACGAACGAAATTTTGTTTTTCTCTATGGGTTCTGTTTATGACAACTTGAGCGTTCAACGTGAAAAGGATGGAAATACAGAAGAAGCAGCTAGCTACCAAGAACAAGCTGCCGAAGCATATAAAAAAGCAATTGCGATTAAAGCCGATTACTTCGACGCTAACTACAACCTAGGAGCAATGTACTTCAACAATGGAGTGGAGAAAGTAAACGAGGCGAACGCTGTTCCTCCGTCACAAACTTCTCGTTACAAAGCGTTGTTGGATGAAGCGAAAGCAATTTTCGCTGTTGGACTTCCTTACTTAGAAACTGCTCACGAGGTAAATCCAGAAGATGTATCAACGATTCGTTCATTGAGAGATATTTATGCGCGTTTAGGAAACGATGAGAAAACGATTGAGATGTCGAATCTCTTGAAGTAAAACAATTGAGAAGGGACGGTTTGTCCCTTTTCTTCAAACTATCAACTTAACATAATATTAATTATAGATGTTATTTGTGGTTCTTGAATCTGACCTGATGCTAACAGAACCAATTGTTTTCAGCTATTACTGTAGGGTCCATCATAATTCTCATCCAACAACTTCTCCAATTGAAACATGTGTCGTTCGTTATGACGCAAAATGAATTCGATGGCTTCAGGAACATTAAAGCGCACAACTGGACCAATCGCCGAATTGAAACGATGCGCCTTAACATTCTTCGTCCTAGAATCTATTGCGCACGATTTCAAATGATCCAATGATTCGTACATAGACACAAAGACATTCTTCAGCGTAGTTTCATCTTGAGCACTTGGCAACCTTGTTGGTTCAAAAATTTTCTGTGTTTTCATCTTCATTTTGATGACACCACCTTTCGGCCTGAAATTCTTCAACAGCATCGATACCCACGGACGAGAATTTAGTTCGTCCCAAGGTTGACTCAACCTATTCGCTTTGGCCAGATTTGCATTCAGTTTATCTGTGTACAAACTGTAAGCAATGTACATGTGGTCTGATCTCTGCTACAGACCATTTGTTTTAAGCCGGACGTTCAACTAACACCTTAGTTGTAAGCTGCTCAATTTCACTAATCCGCGATTGCATTTGATTGATGCGCTGAACTTGATTCTCGGAATTGATCTTTACTCGTGCCATAGTGGTTTGTTTTGTTGAAGCAAAGATGGACGCATCCATCGACAAAAATCTTGACGGCCATCAAGATTTCTAATACGTCGTTGAATTCATCAAGCGACTATATGTTTCAGGAGACATATTTAGATACGACGCCAAGTACTTTTGTGGAATTTGATGCAATTGTTTTGGGCAACGTTTCATGAATTTCACAAACCGTTCTTTGCTAGACAATGTGCTTAGCTCTATTTCGCGCTGAACCCTTCCGCGTAATAACTCTCCATGAGTAAGCCTTCCCCACCTGTTGAAACCAGTGTATGCATCAAATAGGTTTTCATACGATGGTAAATCGATGTAATACAACTGGCTATCAGTCAATGCTTCGAGGAAATAGCCTGATTGAGCGCCGTCTGTGAACGAGTCGTATACACCACTGTAGCTACCATCGAACGAAAACGCGATGACCAGTTTGTTGCCATTTCGATCAATGAAGTAGACAGATTGCACACCTGTGATCACTACGTAAAACCTTCGTTCTACTTCTCCTGCCTGGGTCATGATTTCATGCTTGGCAAACGAAATAGGTTTCCACAGATCTAAAAAAGCGAGCTCCTCTTCCCTACTCATTTGAGCTTCTCGAAAAGCACTTAGAATGATTTCCTGTTCAGGCATTGTCATGAAGTCAAATATAGGAACTATTCGTCCCTTTGGTTTGAGCTATCTTTGCTGCATGATCTATTTGAATACAGCAGGAACAGGGAAGATTTCAAAGGAGAGTGTAGCGTATGCCCAATCCTATCTTAATGAAATGGTTGAACTGGGAAGTTTGGCAGCTGTAAAATGGAGGACAAAACTTGATCTCCCCATCAAAGAACGCGCGGCAGAACTGTTAGGCACCAAGCCCGATCAAGTGGCACTTATTCCGAACACCTCGTATGGTCTAAATACAATTGCTCAGCGCCTACGGAATGAAAAGAAGAGTGTACTTGTTGTAGAAGGCGACTATCCATCCATTGTTTTGCCTTGGATGTTATTGGGCTACGATGTCAAAACACTCAATGCACCGAAAGGGATTGTAGACGAATCGTTGTTAATCGATCAGATTGAATCTCAACAGTATGATATTGTTGTTGTAAGTCATGTCATGTGGCACAGTGGATATCGCTCAGACATTGATGCCATTGGAAATTGTTGTGCCTCCAATAACGTGATTAGCATTGTTGATGCTACACAAAGTTTGGGGGTCATCCCAATCAATTTCGATACTAGCGGGATTGACGTCATTCTTTCCAGCAGCTATAAGTGGTTGCATGCCGGATTTGGAATTGGGTTGACGGCGATGTCTGAAAAGTTCTTCAAGGCATTTCCTCCTGAAATTGGTGGCTATGCCAGCTTCCAAGAAGTAGATGACGAATGGGCTTACAAACCAAGCATGAAGAGTTATCAGCCAGGGAGCGTAGGGATTTCCGCTTCAGCCATGTTGTTCAATTCCTTGGGCGAAATACACTTGCAAGGTGTTGACGAAATCTATCGGAAGTCGATGAAGAATGCTGAACACTTGGTTGCACTGCTCAAAAAAAATGGGTTCAGTCTTTTGGGACGTCCTTCAGGTGCATCCCTCTCTCCCATTGTGTGTGTTGAATCGGTAAGTGGTTTGTTCGATTACCTGGCTACGAACAACGTCATTGTTGTAGAACGTGACGGGCGTATTCGGTTTAGTGTCACTCACTCAACCACCACTGATGAATTAGACCAATTGGACGGGTTGTTGAGTGTTTTCGTTACTGTTTGATAAACTTCCCCACGCGTTGCCCTGTCTCAGTGAGAACGAAATAGTTGCCAGCAGGAAGAAAAGACACATCTATGGATTGAGTGCTCTGGGCATTCGTTTCATGATACACCACCTTTCCATTGGAGTTGATAATCCTAATCTCATCTGCAGCCAGTCCTTCTAAGGAAATAGAATTAGTAGTAGGATTTGGGAACACCTTAATCAAGTTGCTTTTTTCGCCAACACTTCCTACTGTTATCAAACCGAACGGAATCGTGTTCATACCAACCAATTCGTCATTCAACATATCATAATAATCAACACCAATGGTAGTAGGAGAAAGATCGTTAGAAGGACTAAGTACAACTGAGAAACGCTCTCCAGGATAGATTTCCAACTCCGAAACATTAAACGGTGATGGTAACGGTCTACCGTCAGACATATGCACAGCAGCGTTCAGTTCATCTGGAAATGTATACACGACCTTTGAATACGCCATATTCCCAAGGCGAAGTGCTACGCGATCATTACCTATGGTGTAGGCGCCATCATCCAACTCAATTTGACTACCTGATTTACCATTTACCATAAAATAATCTGGGTGAATCTCATGAAACGGAAAGGCTTGCGTAGGATTGTCATTCGTTTCTATTTCAAGATCAGAAGTCAAGAAATAGAATTCATGCTCATAAGTTACTCCGTCTTCAAACAGCTGGTTTTCGGCGTATTCAACCACAAACATCCCATACATGCCCATGGTTAAGTGAAGTGTTGTGGTAACATGGCAATGGTAAAGATAGGTTCCTGAATGGGACGCATTGAATGAATAGGTTGCTTCTTCTCCGGGCGCAATCGAAAACGAGGTTGATGGTACGCCATCATTCGCTTGATCAACGTCCAAACCATGCCAGTGTATGGTGTGTGCTTCGGGAGATGGGTTGAACATGTTCACATTCACGTCTTCTCCTTGTTGCACCACAAGCATCGGTGCTGGAAGGGTCATCACACCTACTCCTCCTTGTCCTTGGAATCCATATCCCCAAAAGTTAGTGGTGGAACCGTCTTCTAGCTCAAGTATTCCATTCATTTCAGAGAACAGATCGATTTCGACTT
>JAQWQB010000022.1 GCA_029245065.1 Flavobacteriales bacterium
AAATGGAGCGTTTCATTAGGTGATGACCACATGAAGTATGTTATGGTGCAAGATCAATTGTCAACCATCGATGGATATATCTTACCCAAGGACACCCAATTCGGTGGGACATACGAAGGGGAGGAAATTCGCTTGAATAAATCATTCCTTATTTTCGAACACACAGATGGACTGAACTACGTAAACGCCGAACTAAGAAGACATCATGAGTTGTTCAACTACAAAAACTTTAACAAGGTCACTGTTAATGTTTTTGCCGGAGGTGGAATTGGCTTCATGCTGCCTAAAACCAATGCAACACTCATGGACAATGAACGTCACGATGATTTTCATTTAGCAGGATGGGGCACTAGCGCGCTAGTTGGTTTTGACGTTACATTTTGGCAAGTCTTCTTTGTTCAACTCACCTCAAAAGGAGGGTTCATCAACATGCCCGATATTCGAACAACAGCAGACCCTTCAGATAGAGCAAGTCAACACTTCTGGTACTTTCAACCGAACTTTGTTTTTGGGGCTAAATTTGGCTTTGGTAAAGTACCTGAGACTGACGGTGTTTATTGATTAACGGGCAGGTCGCATCAAATGTCTTTATTAACCAAGAAGCTACTAACGAGGAAGAATATAGTGAGTAGGCCTGTTTGACATTCAATATACAAGTAACAAGAGCGAAAGTTATGTAGCCAAGTTGTGATACATCTTTAAAAAGAATGCTTTCTATCATTGAACTATTCTAAAAACTTGAATACCTTTGCCCTCGCTCAACCCAATAATTCGCCCGGATGGTGGAATTGGTAGACACGCAGGACTTAAAATCCTGTGGCCAGTAATGGCCGTGCGGGTTCGACCCCCGCTCCGGGTACAAAAAGGAAGCTTCTTCGGAAACTTCCTTTTTTGTTTCATATCCTTTCAGCTACTTTCGGCACAAACAACCTGGATGCGATGGCCTCTCATGAATCAGGTCTTCGACTAAATCACTTAGTCCACTAGCAATACTTCTTTAGTAATTTTCACTTCAATTACCCTACGCCCTCCTGCGGAGTCATCCTCTTGATCTAATTCTTCAAAAACAACGCATCTACTCACATGCAATGTTGCTTGACCTGCCGATAGAGAACTCATTGAGCTTGGGCCAATTTCAACGCCTTCAAGCCCCACTTGGGCATTGTAGATAACACTTCCCGAATTCTGACCTTGAGATAGGAAAAAGGTGATCGATTCTCCAGGTTGAAGAGGGGACTCTTCCCAAGCATAGGTGGTTGTTTCACTCAAACTAAATGACGCTATCTCATCAGGAAAGGATATCTCAGACCTCTCTTCATAACCAATTGTATTGTAATAAATACGTGAAGCATCTTTAGTATACTCAAAGGAACAATCAACATAACCATCTGATTCCCAACGATAAAAGTAGTTCGTGACATTGGAGTTGTATTCCCCAATTTCATTATTACATGAAACACTGCTTTGGCCAGTCAATATGAGGCGATCACCGGAAAAATCATTCGTTTTAAAGGTTGCCATTGCTACTGTAGTGTCGGATGTTTTGTCGTAACGAACAAAATAGTCTTGAAAAATAGGAACTTCCTCCTCAACATCCGAGCTATCCGTTTTTTTGCAAGATGATATAGATGCAAAGACCGAAAGCATTAGTAGAATTCTAAAATTCATTGACCTTGTCATTTCATTTTTTTTGTTGGATGATTATAGATTACCTCACCGTCTTTAATTGTTTGAATTACTTCAATATCTTCAATTGAATCATGATCCACTTTCAGGGGATTTTCTTCAAGAATAACAAGATCAGCAAGCTTACCTACAGTAATTGTCCCTTTGCGTGACTCCTCAAAATGTTGGTAAGCAGACCAGTCTGTTATGCACTTCAGCGCTTCATAAGGTGTCAAGCACTGATCCTCTCCTATTGTTCGACCGCTTCTTGAGGTTCTGTTAACAGCGGTACCAACCAATCGCATCATGTTGGGCAATGCAACTGGAGAATCTGAATGAATAGTTAGCCTCATTCCTTTCTCTAATACTGACCTAGTTGGACTAATAAATTGAACTAAGCTATCTCCAATTAGCTGTCTATGCCAATCTCCCCAGTAATACGTGTGCATTGGAAAGAGGGAGGCCATAACATCAAGGTCACGGAATGGCTCTAACTGATTTTCCCTTATGTATTGCCCATGTATTAAAACAGTGCGTCTGTCACCAACACCGTATTTATCAACTACAGGGGACAAGGAACGAAGCATCTGATCCATGGCCGCATCACCATTACAATGAGTTAATATTTGCCAGTTGTTACGATAACATTTATCATAAATCCCAATGATTAAAGAGTCTTCTGGAATTACAGCATAACCGCGATATTCATTTGTTTCTCCATCCGGAGGGATCAAATAAGGGTGAGTGCACCAAGCTGTTCGTCCCTGAGGAGACCCGTCCAACGTTAATTTCACGCCACCAATGCGGTAATTCTTGTAATAATCTTCTGAATACCAATCTGTTTCTAAAAGTGAATCACATGAATAGTCAATATAAGACACTACATCAAGCAACAACTGATCGCTCAGAGCTGCACTTTTAAGAAATTCATGGGACGGATAAAACGCCCGCCCTTCTTGAACGGTTGTGTAACCATAAGACGTAGCAAGGTTCAAACCTGAATCCAGAAAGATTTTTGCCGCTTCGATTGATGACGGACTAATGATTTCTGCCATTCTCGGAATAATAGCTAGTTCTTCAAGAACCCCATTAGGCTCCATGGACCCGGGCACTCTTCTTATTTTACCCCCTTTTGGGTCCGGTGTATTTTCATCAATGCCTAAGACCTCCAAGCCAACTGAATTCACTACGGCAAGATGACCGGATATATGGATTGCTATCACTGGGTGTTCGGTTGATACTTTATCCAAGTCTATTTTTGTTGGCATGATACCGCCACCTTGAAGAGTACCGCTAATGCCCATCGTTTGAATCGGTTCAAAAACACTATCGTCCAACCCCATTCCAAAGATCCAGCCAGTAAGCTCTATGTTTTCAGGAACAGCCCATTCTTTCAGCACTCTAATTAACTCAGCCACGTTATCTACTGTTGCATCAGGAGGTGGTAAAATCTTGGCTCCAACCCCTTGTGCAGGAAATCCCGCGAAATGACAATGTGCATCTATAAAGCCGGGTAATAAAGTACGGCCATTTAAATCAACGACCTGTGCATAAGGAAATTCCAATTTTGCATTTTGCTCAGACCCAACATAAACGATTGATTCGCCCGAAGTAACAACACATTCGAGATAATCAGGCTGATCACCTTCCATGGATATGATATCCCCTTGAGCATATAGGGTGAATTTTTCACTCGATGATCTCTCGTCATCAATAGGGGACGAGCAAGAACACAAAATGAATAAAAAAAATAGCGTTAAGTAATGGCTTACAAAAGACATGCGGAAGTTGAATTAATTTCTCAATCATACGGACGGGCGAGTAAAAAAACGCTCACTTCAAGAAACAAGTTGATCCATCCCCAGTTGATTCTTGTGCAAACTAAGGTAAATAATACAATTAATACCACAAGAGCCAAAACCTCAAATATCAGAAGTTGACGAACATCGTGGTGGCAATATGCCATCATACAATGACTCATTCTAAAATAAGCACTTGAACACCTTGTGCGTCCTACTTCGTTAGCTAGGAAAGAGCATTCATTTCGCACTGCAAAGTTTCTCAAAGAAAACAAATTCAACCCTCGAAATAAATCTAATTCACAGTTTCAAACGCACCTGTGGTTTTGGCATGAGCATCTTCTCAATTCCATTATCTTGAGACCAATTTAACATTCACACCCATTGTTTGGTCAAGTAGAGACTCGCTGATAGAGAGCTGTCTAATTCCATCATTTTGATGATTCGTGCCTAAATTGTTACATTTGATTGTATTCGAAGACCACACCCCAACTTACAGTGATTCAGTTCTGATAAAAAGCGATAGTAAATCATCTGACAGATAATACGCTTCACAGGTTAGTTAGTAATTACACCTGAAACACATCAGTAATTTACGTAGTTATTTGGTCTAGCTGCTTTTTTTAGTAATACCTGTCTCTTGTATCTTCACTTTTCACGAAACTGGAGATTCTCTGCCAGCTCGAATTCAAAGAGGAAACAATAACCTTAGTCTAAATTTATCGAGAATATGAAAACGATTTTATTGCCCTTATCTGTTTTGCTTTGTGCTATTTGTTTTGGACAGAATTCATTACTGAAACCCGGCTATCATACTGAGGAGTATCTTGAGATGATTCGAATTAGTACGAGACAACTAGACAGCCTCTACAATCCTGACTTGCCTGCACCCAAATACTTTGAGCGTGCCTACAGGTCGAAACCAATGGGATTAGACAATCGCTGGGAGCTTTGGGTTTCTGGAGATAGTCTGGCCGCCATAAGTATTCGAGGAACTACTAAAAATCAATCAAGTTGGGTTGAGAATTTCTATTCCGTTATGGTTCCTGCTAAAGGCAGCTTGCATATCAGTAACGATTTTATTTTTGATTACCAATTATGTGAAAACGAAAAAGCCGCCGTTCATTGCGGGTGGTTAATTGGAACCGCATCACTTGTGCGCGACATAATGCCTAAAATAGACTCTTGTTTCCAGGCAGGCATCAAGGATTTTTATATTACCGGCCATAGTCAGGGCGGCGCAATCTCTTTTTTAATGGCTTCCTATCTTGAAAGCCAAAAAAATAGCGGAAGATTAGATTCTACCATCACATTTAAAACGTATTGCAGCGCGGCACCGAAACCTGGCAATCTTTATTTTGCTTATGAATATGAGGCGACCTTTCAAAAGGGATGGGCTTATAATATTGTGAATTCTGCAGACTGGGTTCCAGAGGGACCTTTTACTATCCAGACCATAGATGACTACAACTACTCGAATCCTTTTAAGGGCGCTCGTGACCAACTAAAATCTTCTCCTTTCCTTGAAAGAACAGCGCTAACATTTGCCTTTAATCGGTTGGATAAACCAACTAAAAGAGCCAACAAAAACTTTCAAAAATACCTAGGCAGAGAAATGTCTGATGTGGTCACCAATTACCTTCCTGAATATCAAAACCCTAAATTTTACAATTCAAGCAATTATGTAAGAGCTGGCCATACAATTGTGTTATTTGCCGATAAGGATTACTATGTCCTTTTTCCAGATGAAGATGAAAATATTTGGAAACATCACATGTTTGAATCGTACTTATTTTTAGCAGAGAAATTGGGAAATGAGCTGAAATAGGTTTCTAACGCAACATTGAAAACACCAACAACATAAAAGGGTCACTCCTACTGGAATGACCCTTTATCTTGAGCGAGAAACGAGATTCGAACTCGCGACCCCAACCTTGGCAAGGTTGTGCTCTACCACTGAGCTATTCTCGCGTGGTGCTTATTCTGCTCAAGAGCGGTGGCAAATTTAACACATATTTCCTTCTAGTCAAGCCTCAAACCGAATTGGAAGAGAATTTTATTTCGAACAACCATCAAACAAGCACATTATCAGCCAGATAGGCTACAATTTGTTTTGTAGCTCCCGCTTTTTGCTCAACATATTCTTTGGCAGCCTTTCCGCTTTGCAAACACTCTTCAGATGCCTCCAATAAACGAATCAATCCCTCTTTCAAATCCGTAGTAGTTGCAAAGCTGAATCCACCACCACAAGCAATCAATTCATGCGCTTCAATAAACTTGTCATATTTTGGCCCAAAAAGAACTGGGACTCCATATACTGCTGCTTCCAAGGTATTGTGAATCCCTGCGCCAAACCCTCCACCAAGAACGGCTATCGTTGCCTCACGATAGATTCGCGAAAGCATCCCTATCTGATCTACAACAAGCACTTGACACGAATCCGAGTCTTTCAGTTTTGACAAGCGAACACATCGTCCGAGAAAATATGCTTCAATCTGCTTCAAATGTGCTTCGCCAATTTCGTGAGGAACGACCACTATTTTAACATCAGGACGAATCAAAGAAAACGCTCCAAGCAATTGCTCTTCTGGTTCCCAACTGCTACCGGCAACAATTGCAGGTTGGCCATTGATGAACTGATGAACAGGATCTACACGTTGAGATTTCTCAGCAATCTCTACTACGCGATCAAAGCGTGTATCTCCGCTTAGTTGACTTGGGATCCCCAGTGTTTTCGCAAATGCTACGCTTTCTTCGTTTTGCATGAACGTCATGGTGAAAGCCTTCATTTTACGTTTGAACCAGCCTCCATAATTTTTCATGAAAACATGATTCGACCTAAAGATTCCGCTGATCAAAACGGTTGGCACCTTCCTTTCTTTCAGCACACCCAAGGTATTCATCCAAAACTCGTATTTCACAAAAATAGCCACTGATGGATTCAAGAGACTCACAAAGTCTAGGGCATTCTTCTTCGTATCAAGAGGCAAGTAAATCACTAGATCTGCACCTTCCCAGTTTTTTCGAACTTCAAATCCCGATGGAGAGAAGAACGTAAGTACAATACTGCGTTTCGGATGGTGCTTCTTGAGCGCTTCTAGGACAGGACGACCTTGTTCAAATTCACCGAGTGATGCGGCATGCATCCATATCGGGCTATCCAAATTCTTTAACAGCGATGAATAGTTGTCACGCCAATTCTTTCTTCCTTCAACCCACAGTTTAGCCTTCGGCACAAAAGGCGAAGCCAGTTGTAAGCCCGCCCCATAAAGGAACATGGATAAGTGATAAAGGAAGCCCATTAATCGTAGTAAACTTCTCGTCCGGTTCTTTTGTAGATATGGATTACCCAACCAACACGAATACCAAAGAGAATGTCCATCCGTGGCTCATTGTCCACATCACGTGTATCGAAATTGTAATCTCTTCTTCCTTGTGTGAATCCTTCGTAGAACTCAATACCACCGTACAGGTTTGTCAATCGATTGTCGCTCATATGGAAGTAACCGAGGAACTGGCTCAACACGAGTCCATTGGTCAAACGATCATACCCTTTGAGGTATTCGTCTTCCAACTGAGTAATGACATTCTCTTGCGATTCGATGCGAATACGGTGTTGCATCAGACCAACTCCTGCTTTAAAAAGCAGACCGGAATTCACATTTGAAAAACGAAGTGGAATGACTTTACCAACATTCAACGTAGTCAATGATCCACGTTCTTGAATTAGAATTCGTGCGAGTCCACCTTCGTTGTCTACAATAAACCCTTCATCGGTAATCAAATTTTGCATCAACCCCTCTTCATTGACGCTCTTGCCAAACATGTAGCTCCATTCAGCACCAAAGTACCAATTGGTCTTGGTCTTGATGTGAAATGACAGTCCAACATTGGAGTTGTTTCCAAACCTGTTTTCCAAATCACCTGCAGGCATTTGAAAGGCATAATTGAAACTAATGTGAGGTGTAAAAACCAATGAATCACGTGCGTTTCGCTGGGCAGAAACTTCATGTGATTGCAAAACGCAGAACACAGATACAATGAAGAATGCAAACAGTGTTCGTAAGCTCAATTTTACCGGGTTTTTCATAAAGTAAATTAACAAGTTCAAAAATAGGGGAATTCGCACACCCAACAAAGGATGCAAGTGTACTAAATGCTTTATATTCGCATCGATTTTGAGCCATCCTTATTTTATGAGCGACATTCAAATGGTTGACCTAAAAGGTCAGTACCAGCATATACAAGCCGAAATTGACCAAGCGGTTTTGAACGTTATTCGATCTTCAGCCTACATCAACGGGCCTGAAGTGAAGGATTTCCAAAAAGAACTTGAAAGCTATTTGGGCGTAAAACACGTGATTCCTTGTGCAAACGGAACAGACGCACTTCAGGTTGCCATGATGGCGCTTGATTTGCAACCGGGTGACGAAGTAATCACTCCAAATTTCACGTTCATTGCCACAGTTGAGGTTATCGCATTACTCGGTTTGAAGCCAGTTATTGTGGAAGTGGACCCTCACACGTTCAACATGGATCCTGAAGCTGTTCGCGCAGCCATTACCCCGAACACGAAAGTAATTGCCCCCGTTCATTTATTCGGCCAATGTGCCAATATGGAAGAAATCATGGGCATTGCGAAGGAAAATAACCTCCACATTATTGAAGATACGGCGCAAGCTATTTCTTCTGACTACACCTTCTCCAATGGCGAAACCCATCGAGCAGGCACAATGGGGCATTTCGGAACCACGAGTTTCTTTCCTTCGAAAAACTTAGGATGTTATGGAGATGGAGGTGCTTTGTACACCAATGATGATCAGCTAGCCGAAAAGGCAAGACAAGTAGCGAATCATGGAATGAAAGTGCGCTACTACCATGACTTTGTGGGTGTCAACTCCAGATTGGACAGTATTCAGGCGGCTATATTGAGAATCAAGCTTCGCCATTTAGATACTTACTGCGCTGCACGAATTGCGGCGGCAGATTACTATGACGCCGCGTTTGCGAATATTCCAGAGCTTACAACTCCGGTTCGCGATGCGAAATCGTCACACACGTTTCATCAATACACCTTGAAAACACAGGATCTTGATAGGGACGCATTGCAACAACACCTCAAGAGTAAGGGGATTCCTGCAATGATTTACTACCCCGTCCCACTTCACGTCCAAAATGCCTTCAGCAACTTGGGCCACCAAAAAGGGGACTTCCCGATAACAGAGCAGCTGTGCAAAGAAGTAATTAGTCTTCCGATGCACACTGAATTAACAGAGGAGCAGTTGAAGTTGATTACCTCAAGTGTTATTGAATACATTGAACAACAACTATAGTTATGAATATAGCGGTAATTGGAACCGGATACGTTGGTCTAGTAACAGGAACTTGTTTCGCCGAAACAGGCAACAACGTAGTTTGTGTTGATATTGACAGTGCGAAAGTGGAACGAATGAGAAACGGCGAAGTGCCGATTTACGAGCCACACCTCGACACTCTTTTTGAACGAAATGTGAAGGCCGGACGTCTAACGTTCACCACCAACATTGAAGATGTAGTTGAAGATGCTGAAATCATCTTCCTTGCGCTTCCAACACCTCCAGGAGAAGACGGATCTGCTGATTTGTCTTATGTTCTTGGTGTGGCAAGTCAGTTGGGCGGACTCATCAAAGACTACAAAGTAATTGTAGACAAAAGCACCGTTCCTGTTGGAACAGCTGAGAAAGTGAGAGCTGCAGTAGCTGAAAAAGCAAACGTTCCTTTCGACATCGTTTCGAATCCAGAATTCCTTCGCGAAGGATTTGCCGTAGATGATTTCTTAAAGCCTGACCGTGTAGTGGTTGGACTCAGTTCGCAGCGCGCTCAGAAAGTAATGGAAGAATTGTACAAGCCATTTGTACGTCAAGGCAACCCGCTCATCTTCATGGATGAGAAATCTGCTGAATTAACGAAGTACGCAGCCAACGCTTTCCTTGCAACGAAGATTACGTTCATGAATGAGATCGCTAATTTCTGCGAAAAAGTGGGGGCTGATGTTGACCAAGTGCGCATCGGTATCGGAACCGATACACGAATTGGAAAGCGCTTCTTGTTCCCAGGTATTGGATACGGCGGTAGCTGTTTTCCGAAAGACGTTCAAGCATTAGCGAAAAGTGGTGAAGACAATGAATACAATTTCGCCATTCTAGATTCTGTAATGCGCATCAACAACGAACAAAAAACAGTGCTGTTCAACCCTATCCTCAACTACTTTGGAGGAAACTTGAAAGGGGTGCGCATTGCTATTTGGGGATTGGCATTTAAGCCTGAGACAGATGACATTCGCGAAGCGCCTTCGTTGTACATGATTGAAAAACTTATTGGCGCAGGTGCCGAAGTAGTGGCATTTGATCCAGAAGCCATGGACAACGTTAAAGGTCTTCTAGGTGATCGCATTAAATATGCTAGCAACGCATATGAAGCAGTCGACAACGCTGACGCCTTGTTCATCTGCACAGAATGGCAAGTGTTTAGAACTCCAGACTTCAGCATCTTGGATGAAAAACTAAACAACAAAGCAATTTTCGATGGCCGTAACTTGTACGACCTTGATAAAATGAAGGAGTTGGGTTACCACTACAAGAGTATTGGTAGAGAAGTTGTAACGAACAAAAGCGAAGTACCTGCAAACGGACAAGCATGAAACGAGTATTGATTACCGGTGCAGCCGGATTCTTAGGTTCCCACCTATGTGACCGATTCGTAAAAGAAGGATGCCATGTTATTGCCATGGATAACCTCATTACTGGTGACATGAAAAACATTGAGCACTTGATGCCATTGGAAAATTTCGAGTTCCAGCATCACGACGTCTCAAACCACATTCACGTGCCGGGTGACCTTGATTATATCTTGCATTTCGCTTCACCAGCAAGCCCAATTGACTACCTGAAAATTCCAATTCAAACATTGAAAGTGGGATCATTGGGAGTTCACAATTGCCTGGGACTGGCAAAAGCAAAAGGCGCGCGCATGCTCATCGCCTCTACTTCTGAAATCTATGGCGATCCACTGGTTCACCCTCAAACAGAAGAATACTGGGGAAATGTAAACCCTGTTGGACCTAGAGGTGTGTACGATGAAGCAAAGCGTTTTCAAGAAGCAATGACCATGGCTTACCACACGTACCATGGCGTTGAAACACGCATTGCACGAATTTTCAACACCTACGGACCGCGAATGAGACTGAATGACGGACGTGTGTTGCCCGCTTTTATTGGCCAGGCACTACGCGGAGAGGACTTAACTGTTTTTGGTGACGGTTCTCAAACACGCTCATTCTGTTACGTTGGTGATTTGGTGGAAGGATTGTTCCGCTTGTTAAAGTCTGACTACGCTCAGCCAGTGAACATTGGAAATCCAGACGAAATAAGCATCAGTGATTTTGCTGAAGAAATCATTTCTTTGACAGGAACTGATCAGAAGGTTATTTACAAGGATTTGCCTGTAGATGACCCGAAGCAACGCCAACCAGACATCACAAAAGCGAAAGGAATCCTTGATTGGCAACCAACCGTTAGTCGTGCTGAAGGACTTAAAATCACTTACGAGTACTTCAAATCGTTGACCGAAGAAGAATTACACAAGAAAGACCACAAGAGTTTCGACTCGTATATAAAGTAATGGGACACTTTGCACATGAAACAGCTGTCGTAGATGACGGATGCACCATTGGTGAAGGGACTAAGATTTGGCATTTTTCTCATATCATGCCGAACGCAATCATTGGTTCTGGATGCAACATTGGGCAAAACGTTGTTATTTCACCGGAAGTGGTGCTTGGCAACAATGTGAAAGTGCAAAACAATGTTTCCATTTATACAGGCGTGGTTTGTGAAGACGATGTTTTCCTAGGTCCTAGCTGTGTTTTTACGAATGTCACCAACCCAAGAAGTGCGGTGAATAGAAGAGGACAGTATGCGAAGACCACGGTTAAAAAAGGAGCAAGCATTGGAGCGAATGCTACCATCGTTTGTGGACATGACATTGGCGAATTTGCATTCATCGGCGCAGGAGCAGTGGTAACGAAAAATGTTCCAGCCTATGCCTTGCTCGTCGGAAACCCGGCTAGACAGCTTGGTTGGATGAGTGAATTCGGCCACCGACTTGAGTTTGACACCTCAGGAACAGCCATTTGTGAAGAGAGTGGCGAAAAATATTTACTAGAGAACGGAAAAGTGCATAAACTTGCACCAAGCAAATAGAACATGATTTACGAAAAGCTACGTAACAAAGAAGCAACCATGGCCGTCGTAGGCCTTGGCTATGTTGGACTACCAATCGCATTGGAATTCGCACGTGACATCAAAGTGTTAGGCTTTGATATCAATGCAGAACGTGTTGAGCTCATGAAAAAGGGTATTGACCCTTCTAACGAACTAGATTCTTCAGAATTCGATGGCTGTGATATTGAATTCACAGCAAATCCAGACGACTTGAAAAAAGCCAACTTCTTCGTAGTTGCTGTACCAACTCCTATTAATTCTAGCAATCAACCAGACCTTGGACCAGTACTTTCTGCTTCAAAGACAGTTGGAAACGCCTTGAAAAAAGGAGATTATGTAATCTATGAATCTACGGTGTACCCTGGGTGTACTGAAGATGATTGTGTTCCTGTTCTCGAAAAGCTTTCTGGACTTAAAATGGGTGATGACTTCAAAGTTGGTTACTCTCCAGAAAGAATCAATCCGGGAGATAAGCAGCATACGATTCGTACCATTGTAAAAGTGGTTGCTGGAAACGATGCTGAAGCTCTTGAAGAAATAGCGAAGACTTATGAAATGGTTATTGATGCAGGTGTTCACAAAGCAGCCAACATCAAAACAGCTGAAGCTTCGAAAGTAATTGAGAACACCCAGCGCGATGTAAACATTTCACTCATCAATGAGCTTTCAATCATTTTGAACAGAGTAGGCATCAATACTTACGATGTGCTTGAATGTGCGAGGACAAAGTGGAATTTCTTGAATTTCACACCAGGGTTAGTAGGTGGACACTGCATTGGTGTTGACCCGTACTACCTCACGCACAAAGCAAAGAAATTGGGGTACCACGCACGTGTCATCAATAGCGGACGTTACGTGAATGACAGCATGGGACCATACGTTGGAAAGCAAACGGTAAAACGCATTCTCGAACAAGGCAAGAACATCCTTGATGCGCGCGTTCTTGTGATAGGAATGACCTTCAAAGAAAACGTAAGCGACATCCGAAACTCAAAAGTGATTGACGTGATTCGCGAGCTGGATTCATTCTCTGTGAACGTTGACGTAATTGATCCTTGGGCTGATCCTGCTGAGGTGAAGCACGAATACGATGTTGACTTGATTCCAGAAGCGAAGCAAGGTGCATACGACGCTGTTATTGTTGCTGTAAATCACAAGCAGTACGACAACATGAATGAAGCCGATTTCAAAGCACTTATGAATGATGATCAAGGTGTCTTGGTTGACTTGAAAGGACTTTACCGTCATAACATCAAGGACCTCAACTACTGGAGTCTTTAATACCCAATTCAATACATGGAGTATCAACGTACAATTGTTGTAACAGGAGGAGCTGGCTTTATTGGCTCTCATCTTATACGATTGTTGTTGAAGAAATATGCTGATTACCGCATTGTCAATTACGATCTATTGACCTATGCAGGTAACTTGGGTAACCTCAAAGACGTCGAAAATAATTCGAATTACACTTTTGTCAAAGGTGATATTTGCAATGCCGAAGAAGTAGAAAAGCTCTTCACTGTTTATCGTCCTGACAGTTTCATTCACCTAGCGGCCGAAAGCCATGTCGATCGATCTATTGAAGACCCGTTGGCTTTTATTGAAACCAACATCAAAGGAACGGCCGTGCTGTTGAATGCCTGCAGAAAGCATTGGGGAAATGACGAAAGCAAGTTATTTTACCACGTCTCAACAGATGAAGTATTTGGATCATTAGGGGATGACGGCATGTTCACCGAAACCACTGCTTATGATCCCAGGAGCCCTTACTCTGCTTCAAAGGCTTCATCGGACCACTTGGTTAGAGCTTACCACCATACTTACGGCTTACCGATCAAAATTTCGAACTGCTCGAATAATTATGGATCTCATCAATTTCCGGAAAAACTTATTCCACTGATGATTCAAAACATTCGTCATAACAAACCTTTACCTGTATATGGCAAAGGCATTAACGTTCGCGATTGGTTATGGGTTAATGATCATGCTGACGCGATTGACACTATTTTCCACAAAGGGAAAGTGGGCGAAACCTATGCCATAGGAGGTAAAAACGAAATTCGAAATATCGACTTGGTCCGAAAACTATGTCAACTCGTTGATCAAAAGCTCGGAAGGGAAACAGGCTCTTCCGAAGAATTAATCACCTTCGTTACAGATAGAGCTGGTCATGATATGCGCTACGCTATTGACCCTCAGAAACTGGAAGATGAACTGGGGTGGACCCCAAGTGTTACGTTCGAAGAGGGCTTATCACACACCATTGACTGGTATTTAGCCAATAGTGACTGGTTAGACGAAGTGACTTCAGGCAATTATCAGGAATATTACGAACTGATGTACGGCAGTCGCTAACTGTTTCGATACCTTTGCACCCATGTCATTTATCAGCAGACTCTTTGGTAAAAAACGCATCTTGGATCCGATTGACTTGTCGGTTCTCAAAGTGGATATGCATTCTCATCTGATCCCCGGGATTGATGATGGCTCTCCTGACATGCGCACTACTGTTGACCTCCTGAGGCATTTCGAAGGGTTAGGCTATAAGAAAGTTATTACCACGCCTCACATCATGAGCGACTATTACCGCAATTCAAGCGACACCATCCGACGAGGCAGGGATAATGTTCGCGAAGCAATTAGCAAGTACAACATCAACTTGGAATTTGAGGCGGCGGCAGAATACTACTTGGACGAACACTTCGATGCGCTCATTGAAGCAGATGACTTGTTGACTTTTGGAAACAATCATGTACTGTTTGAACTGGCTTTCATGTCAGAACCAGACATGTTGAAAAGCGTACTGTTCAAGCTTCAAATGAAAGGCTACCATCCTATTTTAGCCCACCCGGAGCGATACGCTTATTGGCACAATGAACTAGATAAGTTTCATGATTTATCAGATCGGGATATTTTACTCCAACTGAATATCAACTCATTGACAGGAACCTATTCGCCACAAGTTCAAAAAACAGCTGAATACCTGATTGATAGAGACTTGGTTGATTTCATTGGAACAGACTGCCATCACCATGGCCACTTACACTTGTTGGGTGAAGCCCAGAAACTGCCTTATTTGCACAAGGTGATTCAAAGTGGAAAGTTGAAGAACGATTCGCTTTAGTCTCCCACTTCCGCAAGCC
The DNA here is from genome assembly GCA_029245065.1 of Flavobacteriales bacterium. GTDB lineage: Bacteria > Bacteroidota > Bacteroidia > Flavobacteriales_D > Sanyastnellaceae > JAQWQB01. Next base: position 14,869 of record JAQWQB010000022.1, read on the forward strand.
GCACAACCATACCTTCCATGTTATCGCTTAAGTGAAGCTGACATCCTAAACGGCTGTTGTTTTCAACGTGAAAAGCTTGATCTAACATGTCTTCTTCGTCATCAGATGCTTCTGGAAGTTCGTGATCAGACTCTACATACATGTGACAAGAGGCGCACATGGCCATTCCGCCACATGTTCCTTCAACAGGAAGTTCGTAGCTCTTACAAACTTCCATCATGTTCATATTCATGTCTGTTGGAGCCTCTAGTTCGTGAGAGACACCTTCACGGTCAATTACCGTTACTTTAATTATTCCCATGTTAGAATCCTTGAACACCATTTACAGTGGTGTACTTCAAAACTAAGTTTTTATCAGGATAAATGCGCTTATATGCAGATTGGCACATCAACGTTGCCTCGTGAAAACCACATAGAATCAACTTCAATTTACCCGGATACGTATTAACATCGCCAATAGCGTAGATTCCAGGAATATTGGTGCTGTAATCGAACGTATCAACTTCAATGGCATTCTTCGACACATTCAACCCCCAGTCGGCTATAGGACCTAATTTTGGAGACAGGCCGAAAAGTGGCATCCAGTGATCACACGCTACATGCTTTTCACCTTCCTTGGTTTTAATCGTTACGCCATTCACGTGATCATCTCCAGTGATACCAACAACTTCAGAATCAGTCATCAGATTGATCTTTCCTGCCGCGGCTAAGTCTTGTACTTTCTGAACACTGTCAAGGTGTCCACGGAACGAACTTCTTCTGTGCACCATGGTAACGCTGTTCGCAACTCCTTCCGCTAAGAAAATGGTCCAATCAAGTGCAGAGTCTCCTCCTCCAGAGATCACCACATCTTTCCCTTTGTAAAAGTTGGGATCCTTGATGATGTACTCTACTCCCTTGTCCTCGAAATCAGCCAAGTTTGGAACTGGCGGCTTCCGAGGCTCGAAAGAACCCAAACCACCAGCAATAGCAACTACCGGTGCAATGTGTTTCGTTCCTCTATTGGTAGTAACGATGAACTTATCATCGTCTGTTTTTTCGATAGTATCAGCGCGTTCTCCTAGCGTAAACTCTGGTTTGAACGGCTCAATTTGTGCCATTAAGTTATCTACCAAATCACCAGCCAACACTTCAGAATATGCTGGAATGTCATAAATAGGTTTCTTCGGATAGATTTCAGCACATTGACCTCCAGGTTGAGGCAAGGCATCAATCAAATGACAACGAAGCTTCAAAAGTCCAGCTTCAAACACGGTAAACAGACCTACGGGGCCCGCTCCGATTATCAGGATATCTGTTTCGATCATTCCTTAAAATTTGGGCAAAAGTATTCAAAATTCCGCAGCTATACTGCGCCTAAACGGAAGAACAATCACCTGAACAATTTGTTCCAATTCCCAAAGCTCCACCCCTGAACCTCTTGAAAGAGCTGCGATTCAACAAGCAAATAGAATTTTCGAGCTTACAATTCTTACCTAAAACGAAGCCCTTCATTAAATCTTTTATCGTATTTTGCTTTCATGAAACAACCTTTACTCTTTATTGCTGCATGCTTATTAGCTGCAAGTACAACTACAGCTCAATGCGACGGACTTCGTTTTTTCAACCAGGTCTTTAATGATTACACAGAAATTGAAGACATCGTTTACGGTGAAAATATTGACTACCAAGGAAATGTAACTGAATTGGAGTTGGACGTATATCAGCCGATTGGCGATACCGAAGCGGCAAGACCATTGATTATAATGGTGCATGGTGGAAGCTTTATCAGTGGAAGTAAAGATGGTCCAGACGTAACCAGTTTGGCTGCGGATTTCTCAAAAATGGGTTATGTTGTTGCTTCCATCAATTACCGATTGGGAATTACCATCGGTCTGGATCTCGAAGCATCTGCAACGGAATCAGTAATTCGCGGATTTCACGATGGCAAAGCAGCCGTTCGCTATTTCCGAAAGGATGTAGCTGAAAACGGCAACACCTATGATATTAACCCAGACGAAATCTACATGGTAGGTGTTTCGGCTGGTGGTTTCATTTCTCTCCACGTAGCTTACATGGATGAAGTATCGGAAATCCCTTCTTGGGCTGACACGACGCTGCCTGGATTAGGCGGGGGTATTGAAGGCGAAAGTGGAAACGCAGGGTACTCTTCTGAAGTGAAAGGCATTGTAAATATTGCGGGTGCCATTGGAGACACAACCTGGATGCAGCCTACGGATGCTCCTGTGCTTTCTTTTCACGGAACAAATGACGGAACGGTACCTTTTGGTTCAGACGTGCTTCAACTATTGGGGATTGACATCACAGAAGTAGACGGCTCAAGTTCTGTTCATGAAAAAGCGAATGAGATTGGTTTGTTGAACTGTTTTGAAATTCACGAAGGCCAAGGCCACGTTCCTCACGTAGGAAACGAAGCGTATTACGATACCACAAGAGCGATCATGAGCAACTTCATCGGTTCGTTGGTTTGTCCGCTCACTGAAATGGACTGTGAATACCGCGAATTGGAATTGAGTACGAACGACCTTCAAGCACTGGAAGGGCTATCTATTTATCCAAATCCAGCTAGGAAAACCGTTACCATTGAAGTACCCACTCAGATTTCGTCAAATAACTTGACTGTATATGGCATCGATGGAAGAATTGTTGATTCGTTCAACATCACAAGTGGCGTAGCTCGTTTGGAAGTTGAAGGTTGGGCAAGCGGAATCTACATCGTTGAGGTCAATTCTAACCAAGGAATAATTACCGAACGCCTCATTATTGAGTAGTGGAATCAAGTAACGTTTTAGACACTGGTTTTGGGCAGTTACTAACACTGCGTCCGAACAAGTCAAAAGCAAAGATGCTGTTGGTCACTTTATGGATCAACTTCGGCTTTCTATTTCTGACCATCATGCTCCATTTCTTCACCTATTTCACCGCTAGCCGGGGATATACGGGGATGGATGCACATGCAGAACTACTTTCTATCTACTCCGTGCTTTTTGCTGTGATGGCTTTTTTCACAGCTATCCTTACGATTATAATTATTATTTTCTGGATCCAATGGATGCGAAGAGCCTATTTCAATCTACATCAGTTAAAGACTCTTGGGCTTCAGTTTTCCGAAGGTTGGGCAGCTGGAGGCTGGTTTGTTCCCATCGCTTTCTTCTGGATTCCCGTACAAATTATGATGTCTATTTGGACCAAAACACAAGATCATGTGGTGAAGGATAAACGACTCTTGGAAAACGGGTCAATCGTCGTTATTTGGTGGCTTTTGTTTTGGGCTAGCAGAATATTGGCATCTGTCTTAAATGTTCAAGATACGTCTACCCTATTCATTCAAATGAATCAGTACAATATGAATGAGCACTACGATTCATTGGCGAAGGACTCGATTACATCCATTGCAATACTCGTGATGATTACGGTTCCTTTAACAGGAGTCGCAATTTCAATGATTCGAAAGTCTATGCGTATGCAAGATTTCCTCTACCGTAAAGAACGTGGAGAAGAAATCACAAATAGTATGATTTCTGGGGACTAACGACCTTCGTTAGCTTACTTACCGAAAGGGGTTGCAGTAGATGGATCTGGAAGGTTAATGGCCTCAACGCCCTTCACATCTGGACAAGCAATTCGAATTGCTTCTTCAATTCCTGCACGCATGGTCATCATGCTCATCGAACAGTTTGAGCAGGCACCATGTAATTCAACCAGTACACGTTTGTCGTCAGTAACTTCTACGAGTGTGATGTTACCACCATCTGATTCCAAAAATGGACGAAGCTCTGCTAACGAGGCCAATACTTTTTCTTCGAGTTGCGCTTTTGTTGTCATGATTCTGGATACTGCATCTTCACATCAACTGTCTGAGTAGCAGGTTTAGTTGCCACTCTCACGTTGACTTGTTTCACAAAGTTACCAATAATGTTGTTAAACGCCTCAGCGGCTATTGTACCTTCTTGAAGCACAGCAGGTCTTCCTACATCTGCCGCTTCACGGATACTTTGAACAATAGGCAATTCACCTAGGAAAGGAATATTTAGATTCTCTGCCAATAGTCGGGCGCCATCTCGACCGAAAATGTGGTACTTATTGTTAGGTAATTCTGGCGGGGTGAAATAAGACATGTTCTCAATAAGCCCCAGAACAGGAACGTTGATGCTATCAAGCTGGAACATGGAAACCCCTTTTTTCGCGTCAGCCAATGCTACCTCTTGCGGGGTAGAAACGATTACTGCTCCTGTGAGTGGAACCGTTTGAACCAAGGACAAATGAATATCACCTGTTCCCGGAGGAAGGTCTACAATCATGTAGTCAAGGTCACCCCAGTAAGCGTCATTGAACAACTGCGTGAGTGCCTTGGTTGCCATAGCACCTCTCCAAACTATTGCCTGAGAAGCATCTGCGAAGAACCCAATACTTAGGATTTTCACCCCATAGGCACGAAGAGGCTCTATGTATTGCTTTCCGTCTATCTCAACGGCACGTGGTTTATCATGCGCCAAATCGAACATCGTAGGAGCACTTGGTCCGTAAATATCTGCATCTACAAACCCAACAGTAAACCCTTGTTGGGCCAGTCCTGCTGCCAAATTAGCAGCCACGGTTGATTTTCCAACGCCGCCTTTACCAGAGGCCACAGCAATAATGTGTTTCACTCCAGGAAGCGTACGTCTTGTTTCATTGGTTTGCTCTTCCTTCGGAAGCGCTACTGCAGTTACCTCAACATCAATATGATCACCGAACGTGCGTTCCAATGCGAATGCACAAGCATCTTCCATCCGTTTTCTGCTGTGCATAGCAGGATTGCTCACTTTCACAGAAAAACTGATCTTCGTTTCAGACACCTTCAGTTCATCAACCAAATTGAGTGAGATGATGTCCTTCTTCAAATCTGGCTCCATCACCTTACTCAAGGCTTCCAAAACGTTTTCTCTATTCACTACTTGCTGCTCCATGATGCAAAGGTACTAATCAACTATGTTCAATTCGTTCGTTGGGTTCCAAAAGACCTTGGCAAAGTCCACTACCCAATCATTCTTAATAACAACACCTTCGGCCTCCAAGAGTTCTTGCATTTTCGTAGGTGTTTCAAATTGAAGCCTGCCGCTTAAATCTCCATTCCTATTTACCACCCGATGAGCGGGGACCGGTGGAACCGATGTAAAGCTTGAATTCATTGCCCAGCCTACCATTCGCGCAGAGCGTGCGGCACCAAGGTATGTTGCAATAGCCCCGTAACTCGTTACGCGTCCTACAGGAATCAATCGAGCGACATCCAGCACATCTTGGAAAAATGACGTCTTATCCTTACTCATATTTGGATTCTCAGGAACTTGATTTTCTTCCCTTCTTCCAACCATCTCTTCTCGTAATAGGTCTTGATGTTGAGTATTCCTTGCATTTCTTCATCCACATCGTTCACTAGTTTCCCGTAAACGTCGTCTGAATCAATAAGCAGGTTGTACTTCTTTTCAATGTATTGGTCACGCGTCCATTCGTACAGGAGTGTGCTGTCTGTTTTTACATTGATCAAGCTTCCGGGTTTCAAGAGTTTCTTGTACCGATCAACAAATGCAGGTCCCGTAATTCGCTTGCTTCCTTTGTCGTCTTTTGGCTGGGGGTCCGAAAATGTAAGCCAAATCTCATCCACTTCGTCTTGCACGAAAAAGTTATTGATGAACTCCAATCTGGTACGCAGAAAAGCTACGTTCTCCATTCCTTCTTCATTGGACGTCTTCGCTCCTCTCCAAAATCGGTGGCCTTTGATATCGACTCCAATGAAGTTGCGCTCAGGGTATTTTCGAGCTAGCTCTACTGTGTACTCTCCCTTTCCGCATCCCAACTCAAGCGTTATTGGATTGTTGTTTCCAAACACTTTTTCATGCCAGTCGCCTTTGTTGAACTCTTGTCCGTCAATGATATCTTGTAAGGTTGGTTCGAAAACATGATTGAATGTTTTGTTTTCGTTCCACTTCTTTAACTTTCCTTTCCCCATGGGTGTCCTCGTAATTAAAGGCACAAATTTAGCCTAAATTCGTGGTATGAGAAGACCGAAAGTCTTGTTTGCTATTCTTGATTGGGGCCTTGGGCATGCTTCGCGAAGCACTCCTTTGGCAGAATGGTTGGTAGACAATGATTGTGAGGTTACGATTGCCTCTTCTGGCACTGCTCAAAAATGGTTGGAAGGAACATTCCCAGCGGCAGAAATCATTGTTAAACCCGGCATAGACATTCACTACGCCAAACGTTTCACATCGCTGAAAATAGCTGCACAAGGAGGGGCCTTTTTGAATTCCATTTTAGCCGAACGAAAATGGACGAAATCGCTGCATGAAAAGCATCAGTTTGACTTCATTGTAAGCGACAACTGTTATGGGGTGAAGCACGAGGGTGTTCCTTCTTTCTTAATTACCCATCAGCTTAATCTTCCGCTTCCCTCTTTGGTCAAAAAAGCAACCAAGTCTGCTTTCGAAGGATTTTTTGAAGGTTTTTCCGAAATCTGGGTACCGGATTCAAACTCCCAATTGAGCGGACAACTCTCGAAGGCCAGCCTTAACATAAAAGTAGAGGAGATTGGTTCTCTTTCCCATTTAACCAATTCTGAACCAGCATCAGATGGGAAAATTGTAGGTATGGTTTCTGGACCTGAGCCACATCGTTCACTCTTGTCAGGAATGATGGGAGAACTGTTTGAAAAACTGAACACATCGTGCATCATTTTTGGCGGAATTCCTGACGGGGAACCCAAGACCTCCGGTCAGGTACAATTTATTCCGCACCCTACTTCGGAACAACTTTCAACGGAACTGTCACGCGCAAAATACATCGTATGTAGATCAGGATATTCGAGTTTAATGGATTTAGCTCATTTGAAGAAACAAGCACTTCTTGTTCCAACACCAGATCAAAAAGAGCAAGAATACCTAGCGAATCATTGGAAAGAGCAATTTAACTTTGCGACTGTTGCCCAACAGGATTTCAAAAAACTAACTCGACTCCCTGAACTGGGGGGACAAATTCCTCAAATGACGACGAATCAAAAAGCTTTCGCGAAATTGAAAGAAGTCATTGAACTGTTTAGTTGATTACAAATCGCTCTGTTCGCACTTCAGCCTGCTGCTTCACCTTCAACAAATACGTCCCGGCTGACAGTCCGTCTAAGTCCAAATGAGTTAAGGGCGTGTGGGAATCTAGTTCTTGTTCAATAACCTGTTTGCCGTTGAAGTCTATCACACGAATGGTGGCCGGACCGTCTTCAAAGAGCATGAAATCCAGCATGCCATTTTCTTGGACCGGGTTTCCGAGCAAGGTGATGTGCTTCGTTGCTACGGCTTCTTCAACGATTTCAATGCTGGCGCGTTCCTGTTCAGATAGGTTGGTCAAATCAATCGCTCCTCCTCTGTTATAGATCAGTAGCTTGGTTTGTCTGTCCAGCGTGAGGTTATCCAATTTCGCAAACTCGCTGAAAGACAGCTTCGCTCCTTGTTCTAATGTCATTACCACGGGAATAAACTCCTCATCCCATTGATGGTTGGCCAGCAACAGTTTACCGTCAAAATAGAGGTGTGCATTTTCCTCCAGTAAGATAGACGAACCTCCGTAGAGCGCATACATTCCTTGACCTACTTTTCCGTAGTGGAGGTAATCATCTTCTACAATCATCTTTCCGCCCTCATTGAGTTGCATGCAGGCTCTTCCCCCTTGAAAGTCTAGGATTCCACTTCGGTGGGTATAGCTCCACCCTTCTTGGATGATGACATCGATGTAAGCGTTAAAGCAAAATACTGCTCCTTCATTTAGAATACTTAAGTTATGCCTCAACGTTTCTTCCCCTTCAACAAGCCCTCCTCTAAAGAAGGTATATGGCTGTAAGGTATAGGTATCCGTTTCGCCAAAGACAATTGGAATCAACTGCTGTTCTGAAGGGTTGGTAGACGGATACAAATCTATATATGACCTATTCTCTTCAGAAGCGTATCCACCCGCATCATGCAAGAAGAGAAAATCAGCACTGCCCTCCCAACTGTATTCATGAAATAAGTATTCATTCTCATTCTGATAGAGCGCAACATTTTCATTCGAAATTTCAAAATAGTTGTAGCGTGTTTGAATCATTAGAGGCTCTAGGTTTATGAAATCCTCTCCTTCCCCAAACATTATTTTTAGGGTCACATCTTGAAGCAGTTGTTCCTCAAAGCTCTCGGTAGGTATACACATAGCAAAACCAGTTGCAACCTCTGAAAAATCGCCTTCCAAGCCTTCAGGGATAAAGGAAAATTCTTGTTGCCAAGTACGTGTATTCACTCCTTCCCCATCTTCGGAAGGAATCTGCACTTCGATTTCCATTCCAGAACAAAGACCATTTGAACAAAAGTCTTGATTCCCTATTTCAAGAAGTGGATTTTCTTCCCAAGCCCACGCTTCGCCAATAGCGAACATGGTCAATGAATTGGACGGAAGGGTTAAATCAAAATCGACCAAACGCACAAAAACAGGGCGTGAGAGATCTGCTCCTCCAAGAAGTAGGCCTTGATTACTCCACTCTAAACAAGTTGAAGCATCAATTTCACCATCCTGAGTATTATCGATAGTTTGATAGGCAATGAAATGCTCTGGCCGCATTATGTCTAAACCGCTTCCACACGTATCAGGAGTGTTAGGAAAGAACGATATGTACTCTGAAACTTCTTGTGCCGAGAGATGACTAACTCCTAAAAGAAAAGCCAATAAATAGAGAGATCGCATGAATAGTTGTTTGGTTTCTTAAGGTACAACAATGAAGACTTACTCCCTATTCCGTAGTTTTGTAAAATGTTGCAACCCCAAGGAGACGAACATTTCATGAGAATGGCGCTGCGCGAAGCGGAGCAAGCGTTTGAAGCCGATGAAATACCAGTAGGAGCTATTATTGTAGCGAAAGGAACTGTGATTGCTCGTGGCCATAATTTAACCGAACGCCTAAACGATTTCACAGCACACGCCGAAATGCAAGCCTTTACTGCTGCCTCTGAATACTTAGGAGGGAAATACCTTGACCAATGCACGCTCTATGTCACACTTGAACCTTGTCCGATGTGTGCTGGAGCAGCCTTCTGGACCCGGATTGGAAAAGTTGTTTACGGTGCTCCAGATCTTAAAAGAGGGTTCAGCAGAATGCAAGAGCAACTCAAACATGACCACGTTCTTCATCCCAAAACCGAGGTAGTAAGTGGGGTTCTAGAAGAAGAATGTGCCGCCATCTTGAAGGAGTTCTTCGCCAAAAAGCGCCGTCAAAAGCTCTGAACATGCTTTCTATATTAGGTCATCATGAAGTAACATTCCTTCCTTAATAGAAAAACGAGATTCAGTTCCGTAGCGAAACCGAATAGTTACCTTTGCGTTGAACAGGAGAAGCTATGCTGAATCTATCCAACGAGTTCATAGAAAAATTACAGGAGCAAATCCAAGCAGGAAAGGACCAAGAAATCCTTTCTGTAATTGGTGATTTGCACCCGGCTGATATTGCCGAAGTTTTCGATGAATTAAGAGGCGAAGAAACAGCATTTGTGTACAAACTGCTCAATAAAGAACTTGCGGCAGATGTACTGGTTGAGTTGGAAGAAGACGTTCGTGAACACCTTCTTGCTTCATTGACCAGTAGAGAAATTGCCACGGAGGTCATTGACCGCATCGATTCAGATGATGCTGCAGATATGATCGCGGAATTATCAAATGAGAAGATCGAAGAGATCATTTCTCACATTGATGATCAGGAGCAAGCAAGTGATTTGATTGACCTTCTGAACTACGAGGAAGGAACTGCCGGTTCATTGATGGCGAAGGAATTGGTGAAGGTGAATCAGAACTGGACCGTAACGCAAGCCATCCGAGAGATGCGTCGCCAAGCCGAAGACCTTGAAAATGTTTACACCATCTACGTGGTAGATGATCAAGATAAATTGCTCGGGAAGCTGTCATTGAAAACACTTCTTTTCAGCGCCTCTACAACGCGCACCATCATCAAAGACCTCTACAATCCGAAAGAACTTGAAAAAGTACTGGCAGAAGATGACAGCGAAAAGGTGATCCACGTTATGGACAAGTATGACTTGGTTGCGTTGCCGGTGACAAATGATGGCGGTCAATTACTCGGACGAATTACCATCGATGATGCTGTTGATGTACTTCGTGAAGAGGCAGACAAGGATTACCAGATGGCTTCTGGTATCTCGGAAGACGTGGAATCAGATGATAGCATCTATACCCTCACACGAGCACGACTGCCATGGCTTTTGATTGGATTGGCAGGTGGAATTGCCGGTGCTTATGTCATCGGTGCGTTCGACATTGAGAATAACCCTAGGATGGCACTATTCATTCCCCTCATTGCTGCCATGGGTGGAAATGTTGGGGTGCAATCTGCGGCCATCGTGGTGCAAGGACTTGCCAATAGCAGCATTCGTCCAGACCAAGTTGCTGGACGATTGGTGAAAGAATTGGGTGTAGGACTCTTGAATGGAATCATTTGCGGTGCCATTATTCTCATGGCCAGCATAGTACTCAACTTCGGAATGGCCATCAGCTTAACCGTGAGCATCTCGCTCCTTACGGTCATTACCTTTGCTGCCCTTTTTGGCACCTTCGTACCGTTGGTGTTGAACAAATACAAAATTGATCCCGCCTTGGCTACTGGGCCATTTATTACCACAGCCAACGACATTTTCGGACTGATTATTTATTTCGTGACCGGAAACCTGATTGCCTCGATGTTCTAACCATGCGTGTCCTTTTTCTAGATACTGTTCACCCTATTCTTGAGGAGCAACTTGTTGCTGCTGGTTTTGATTGTGACCACGATACTACGTCAAGTTATGAGGCCATCCTTTCCATTATTGAAGCATACGATGGGATTGTTATTCGAAGTCGAATTCCGATGAACAGCCAACTTTTCCAAGCGGGAAGGAACTTAAAGTTCATTGCACGAAGTGGTGCAGGCTTGGAAAACATCGACTTGGACGAAGCGAAGCAACACGGCATTACGGTGTTCAGCTCACCTGAAGGAAATAGAGATGCCGTTGGCGAACAAGCCATAGGAATGTTGCTCATGCTGTTCAACCACCTGAAGAAAGCTGATTTGGAAGTGCGAAAAGGCATTTGGCTTCGCGAAGAAAACAGAGGGCTTGAACTAGCTGGTAAAACGGTTGGAATCATTGGGTACGGAGTCATGGGACAAGCCCTCGCGAAAAAGCTATCAGGTTTTGATTGTACGGTGCTGGCACATGACAAGTACAAAAAAGGATTCTCTGATGCTTTTGTAGATGAGGTCTCTTTAAGCGAATTGCAAGACCGTTCAGACATCATTAGTCTTCACTTACCTCAGAGCGAAGAAACCCATTACTTTATGAATGATTCCTTCATTCAATCGTGTGCGAAACCCTTCTACTTAATCAACACTGCCAGAGGCAAGAACGTCCAAACAAGTGCACTTGTGGGAGGCTTACAAAGCGGCGCCATTCTCGGTGCTTGTCTAGACGTTCTTGAATATGAGAAAGGTACATTTGAAGGACTGAATGCCGCACAACTACCTGCCGATTTCCAATACCTCATTCAATCTGAACAAGTTGTATTGTCTCCTCATGTGGCGGGATGGACGGCGGAAAGCTATGTCAAACTCAGCACTTTTTTGGCTGAGAAAATTCTAGCCAAGTTCAAGGCCTAATCATTCCGTTTCTATTGCTTCTGAAATGATGTAAGGATACACCGCACGAATGGCATATATCCGATTCAGTGTTTCCAGGTCTTCCGGATGACGCCCGTACGTTTCTTCCATTGTTGCATAGGATTCTCCGAACAAGTTCATAGCAAGTTCATCTCTCAATTCATTGATAGCACGCTCCAATTCATTTTGCACCTGGATATACGTATCGTAGGTGGTGGCATCATCACTAGAAACACTGATGTGCGCGGCACCAGGTAACTTGGCATAGGGCCGTTTGATATACCCCAAAGCAAGTATAATTCCTTCCCACTTTTCGATGGTCTTTTTTAGTTGGCCCTCTTTTTCTACATCTTGATTCACGGTCAGTGTCATCATAGCAGATTCTAGGGCGAAGTTGGCGTCTTCTATGGATATCAATTTGCGCCTAGGAAAACCAATTTTCTCTGGCTGAAAGGAGTTAATGACGCCGTCTCCGTTGGCAATTAAGAATTCTCTGGTTAATCTACAGAGGTCTTCCACGGCAACTACCTCTCGTTCGACAAGCAATTCATCCAGTTTGTTGACGCGTACCTCAAATACATCTCGGTCATGAACAGGCACTTGTTGTTCCGCCACGTTTTCTTCCCAGGGAGGCAGTTGGCGTTTGATTCCCTCATCGGTATCTATGGTGGTGGTTACGAGCCAGAATATGAGCAACAAAAAGGCGATATCTGCCATCGATCCAGCGTTGATTTCTTGAAGCGGTCTTCTTTTCATAAGTATCGTTTGAATGAGTTAGCTGTCTATTTTCTAAACCTTCATCAAACGGTAATTATTCTCCCAACCTCTTCTATTTCAACTCATTAATATCACTTCAATCTACAATCCGCTTGGAATGGGGCATAAAAAAAGGCTCCCTTATGGAAGCCTTTTAAGTATATCGTTGAATAGCGTTTATTCAGTTCTGTCACGTTGTCCAGCAGAGTACAACACTTTCAATGCAGATGCTTTACGAAGCTCCTGTTTGATATCTGTTACGATACCCATCTTCGTGTCTTTGTGAACTTTCAAAGAAACCCACATTTTACTTTGCTCACGTTCATCGATCGTCTTTCGCTGTGCATCAACCCATCCTTGAATGGACTCTACAGTTGCGATGTCATCATTCAGCTGAATAACTGGTTCGTTACCGTAACGTTTATCTTGAGGATAACCTACGTTGATGTAGCGAATCAAGTGCTTCTTCTCAATTTTGTACAGCTCAGAAGCTTCAGGACGAATCACACGAACTTGTTCTTCTTCTGTTCTCAAAACGGTTGCAACCATGAAGAAGAACAGTAGCATGAATACGATATCAGGAAGTGAGGCCGTTGAAATGGCTCCCATTTCTCTCCTTTTTTTCTTACCAAATGCCATAATTCGTCTTCTTTATTAGTTGTTCGCTGAAGAAGGTTCAGCTTCCGAAATACGTTGAGGATACACTAAACGAACCGCATAAATCTTAGCCAACATCTCTGTGTTTTCTGAATTCTTTTCGTATTCGTCTTCTAGCTCCTTGTACGTCATCCCGAACTTCGCCACTGCCAACTCATCTCTGAGTTCATTTACAGCCGCTTCCAATTCGTTCTGAACGTTCAAATAAGCATCGTAGGTTGTATTGTTATCATTACGCATGGAGATAATGGCAGAACCTGGAAGTGTTTTGAATTCTCCTCCGAGCAATTCAATTGCACTCAACTTCTTTTCCCAATCTTCCAATACCTTCTGATAAGTATCTTTCGTCTCGTCATCTGCTGCCGTTTTCACAAACTCTCGGTATTCACCTACTTTTTGCTTCACAGCTGCTTTGCTGATTCTTTCTCTTACCGGTAGATCTGGATCTTCTGGTTTATCACCATAAAGTAGTCCATCTCCGTTGGCAATAAGAAAGTCTTTCGCCTTTTGCTTGAGTCTTCCGATCTTCAATTCTTCGCCTTCAACAAGCAAATCATCGTTGGAGTTCACGAGTACAACGAACACATTACGTTCACGTACAGGTGGAATGTCCACAAGATCTTCAGGAACTGGTGGCGGCAACTGACGCTTGATCCCTTCATCAGAGTCAATCGTGGTTGTTACCAGCCAGAAAATCAGCAAAAGGAAGGCGATATCCGCCATCGAACCTGCGTTGATTTCCGGTAGTGACCTTCTTGCCATGATTTTTTATTTAAAGAATCTACTTACTTCTGTCCAAAGGATAGAACCAATGGCAACCACCCCAAGGATGTATACCATGTAGATTCCACCGCCTCCAAGACGTGATTCATTTGGTGTGGCTTTCACATCAGTCACCCACCCAGGGTGGATTGAATTGTCAGCCAGAACGTACACACTTATCAGTGCGATTACGACAAAAGCAACAATTCCGATTAACATGCCAATGTTCTTTTTGATATTGGAAAAGAAAAATACGATTCCAAAAATCACAGCGGCAGCTGCACATAGTGCCAGCACGACCAATGTCATGTAGTAGACACCGTTTAAGAGCGTGCCGTAGTTCGCCATCCCTTCTGGGAGCGTTTCCTCAGATCCACTTCGTGATACAATTATGATACAGAGCACCGCTCCGACCACAATAATAAGGCTTCGAAGAATGCTGAGGGATATACGTAGTACTTGATCCATCATAGTGATTCTTCTTAAGAGTTTTGACGCTTACGCTTGTAAAGGATATCAACCAATTCCATAGTTGACTCTTCCATGTCTAGAACGATGCTATCGATCTTCGCAAGGATGTAGTTATAAAAGATCTGAAGGATGATCGCTACGATCAAACCAGATACTGTTGTAATCAAGGCGATTTTAATACC
>JAQWQB010000038.1 GCA_029245065.1 Flavobacteriales bacterium
TATCACCACTTCGTACGTACCTGATTCGGTCACTTCGATGGTGGGTGTGCTCTCATCGGTGCTCCACTCATACGATTGAACGTTGTTGGTGGAGGCATCTAGAACAGCTGATTCTCCTTCGCAGAATTCAGCGCCTTCCAATCCATCTGGATTTGGCAATGGATGGAAAACCAGCTCTGTAGTTGCTTCTGCCGAACAACCGCCAAGCGTTCCTGTTACCGTAAGTGGCCCTGCGGTGGTTTCTGTAACGATTGCACCATCACCTCCATTGGACCAAGTGTATTCCAGTGCATTGCCATCTACTTCAACTTCAACGATGTCTTCGTCGCAGGCAAGAATCAGTTCAGGTAAATCCACCTCTAACTCTACTACTTCCACTTCTGTTTGAAGCACGGTTAATTCACCACAAAGGTTGGTAAACGTTACTTCATAAACGATTGATTCAGTTGGAGTGGCAATAGGCGTTTGTGAGGTAGGGTCATCTAAGAATGTTGTCGGCTCCCAGCTGTAAGTACCTAGCGCACTTCCTACTACGCCTAGCTGGACTGGATCTCCAGCACAAACGGTGAAACTCGATTCTAGGCCAAGTGCAAATTCTGATATACAAGCCGTTTGAAGGGCAGACTCCCCTCCGGTAGCACCTGTAAAACCCCACCAAACCGTGCTGTTACCGCCGAAAATGTTGTTCACGATATCTTCCGTGTAAGAGAGCCTAAGCTCACAGTCAAAAAAGACATCTAAAATTTGCAATGTCGGGTCCCACGCTAACTTAAAAACATGATCCTCTCCGTCTTCGATGTTGAATTGTGTGGCAGACATTTGCACCGGCCCTGCTAAATTGAGCGGACTGGCATGCACTGTATTTCCGTCCCTGGCAATGGCCATGTGATCTGCTGCAATGTCAAACAAATCTAAGTTGTTGTAAGTATCTAGTTCAATGCCCAAGGAAGGGAGAAAGCCTTCAAAGCCAATTCCTCCACCTGCATCACCAATGGCGTCAGGTCCAACTTGTTGAAAAACGAACACCATACCGTCAGCACCGGAGTCACTGTTTCCAAAGTTCAGTTCCAACTCAATTTCAAACGGTTCATTGAGGTCTAATTGTTCGTTGAACCAAACAGCTCCTAATTGCCAGTCTATATTATTGGTTACCACGTAACAGTTTTCAGAAGAAGCATACGAATCACCTACCGGGTTACTTGATTGTGCGAACAATCCTGTAGCCGAAAAAAGAAATAGTATGCAAATTATGACCCTCACAAGTGTACCAGATACACCAAAGATAGTGAACAACCGTCAATGCTGGCAGAATAATACGGTAGCCACATGATTCTTAGGTGTTGATTTTGTGTAAAACGCGTTAACATCCTCATGGTTTTAAGCACCAGTTGGAAGTGCTTTGTTTTAACTTTGTCCCAAATTCCAGAACAATGAAATTTTTCATCGATACAGCAAATCTTGACCAAATCCGCGAAGCACAGGATCTTGGTGTCTTAGACGGTGTAACTACCAATCCTTCGCTTATGGCGAAAGAAGGAATCACCGGAGACGAAAATGTAATCAACCACTACAAAGCAATTTGCGAAATTGTAGAAGGTGACGTTAGTGCCGAAGTTATATCTACTGATTTTGAAGGAATGGTTCGTGAAGGCGAAGCATTGGCGGCTCTTCACCCGAACATCGTGGTGAAAATTCCAATGATAAAAGATGGAATTAAAGCATTGCGTTACTTCTCAAACAAGGGAATCAAGACCAACTGTACATTGGTATTCTCTCCAGGTCAAGCGCTTCTAGCAGCCAAAGCTGGAGCTACCTATGTTTCTCCTTTCATTGGTCGTTTGGACGACATCAGTTCTTCAGGGATTGAGTTGATTGAAAAGATTCGTGTGATTTATGACAACTACGGTTTCGAAACAGAAATTCTTGCAGCTTCTGTTCGTCACACAATGCACATCATGGATTGCGCAATGATTGGAGCTGACGTTATGACTGGCCCATTGAGCGCAATTGTTGGATTGTTGAAGCACCCACTAACTGATAGTGGATTGGCAACATTCCTTGCAGACCACAAAAAATCTGTTGAGAAAGCAAACGCTTAAAACGTATTCGTATTCAGAAAGGCGAGGGTTTCCTCGCCTTTTTTTGTGCCTTAGAATGCACTTAAAACGAATATCAGTCTGAAAATTTCTCAAATTCGACCTACTATCATTGCTCTTTTGCGTAGCTTAACCTTTACAACATCAATTTATCCATGCTCGTAAGAATACACCCTGAGAATCCCGATGAACGGAAAGTTCGCCAAGTCATTGAATGTGTGCTGGACGGAGGAGTTATCATCTACCCTACCGATTCAGTGTATGCCATTGGCTGCGACTTGAACCGTCAGAAATCGGTTGAACGCGTGGCTAAAATCAAGGGAATAGAACTCAAGAAGGCGAACTTCTCATTGGTTTGCAGGGACTTGAGTCACCTCTCTGAATATTGCAAACCGTTGGACAACCC
>JAQWQB010000044.1 GCA_029245065.1 Flavobacteriales bacterium
CATCACAGTGAATGGAGATGAATAAATCCGCTTTGCTCGTGTTCGCAATTTCAACACGGTCATTTAGAGATGGGAAGGTATCTCCATCTCGCGTCAAAATAATTTTGATTTCAGGGTACTGTTCTTCAATGTATTTCTTCAGGCGAAGCGTCACATCGAGCGTAATATCTTTTTCGGTGGTTTTGTACCGGCCTGTGCCCAAGTTTCCAGGGTCAGAGCCACCGTGGCCCGCATCTAGCACAATGGTTTGAATCTTTCCGGTAGATTCGTTCAAGGTGAAACCAACGAAAAACGAAAAGGTCAGGGCAAGAAAAAGCAAGGCCATACGTTTGTGTAAGGTCACCATTCTTTTGTTCGTCTGTGATTGAATCCTTTTCATATAGGGACTTTATAATTAGCTTTGGCTGCTTGAATGGCCCTAATGCTCAAAATTAACCTCTGCATGTCCGGTAATAAGACCACGTTGTATGGAATTATCCTCGCGTTGCTGTTGATAATGGGCTCATTCTCCGTTTTCAGTCAAACGGAAGATCTTGCAGACTCGTTAATCACTACACCAAATAGCGTGCCTGATACGTTATCTACATCTAACGTTGCTTTGACCGTAGATAGTGCTTCAACCGATGTGATTAATGCCTCTATCTTTTACGACGCCAAAGACTCAATTGTCTTCGATGCCATGCAAAATAAGGTGTTTCTGTATGGTGAAGCAGTTGTGAAGTATCAAACAATGGAGCTGAGTGCAGCTTACATTGAATACAGTTTTGGAGAGAACATGGCCTGCGCTTCAAGTGTGTTGGATACCGCAGGAGTGAAGATTGGGAAGCCGCAAATGAACGACAATGGTCAGCAGTTCACCCAAGACTATCTTTGCTACAATTTTAAGACCCAAAAAGGGTATAGTACCATGTCTGTGACCCAAGAAGGGGATGCTATTTTTATTGCTGAACAGTCAAAAAGGCAATCAAATGAGTGGATTCACATCAGAAAAGGGAAATTCACTACATGTGACGCAGAGAACCCACATTACCATTTTCACTTAAGTAAGGCGATTATTATCCCTGACGATAAGGTAGTCAGCGGCCCCTTGTACCTAAAGGTTCGAAAAGTACCTCTGCCGTTGGGACTGCCTTTTGGTTGGTTTCCAACGAAGAATGAATCGTCGCATGGAATTATTTTGCCCGGGTATGGAAATGCAAACAACCTAGGCTATTTCCTGAAAGACGGAGGGTATTACATTCCCATTGGAAGAAACATTGATACCCGAATTTTAGGAGATATTTATTCACGTGGAAGTTGGAGCGTCAAGAACATCACCAATTACAAAAAGCGGTACAAATACAGCGGAAATTTCAACATCTCGAGAACAGTCTTAAAGAACAGCATTCCTGAACTTCCTGATTTTACAAAAAGCACGGAATTCTTTATCCGATGGACGCACAACCAAGATCCGAAATCGAGACCGAATAGCAGGTTTAGTGCGAATATCAACTTTGGTACGAGCAACAACTTCAGAAACAACTTGAATAGTTCTCAAAGCGATTATTTGACGAACACGTTCACAAGTAGTGTGCAGTGGAACAAGTCGTTTCCTGGAACACCGTACAACCTCACAGTAAATGGAAGACACACTCAGAATTCTTCGACGGGCAATGTAGACCTTCTCTTGCCTGGAGTAACCGTGAACCGAACAAGAAGAAATTTACCCATATCCGAATGGCTAGGAAAGACAGTAGGAGGAAAGAAGTGGTATGATCAAATCGGTTTCTCTTATTCTGCGAATTACGAGAACCTGCTGAGCGAAAACCAAAGCCTCATTCGTTGGGATGAAGCCCCTGCGCTTATCAGAAGAACACAAAGTGGAATTCGTCATACGGCAGCGCTTTCCAGTCAGGCAAAAATGGGCTTTGTCACGTTCACGCCTTCATTTAACTACAATGAATATTGGTCTTTCAAATCTGTACAAGCATCAACAGACGATTTGGGAGACACATCAATTGACACCCTGTCAACCTTTTCGGCCGCGCGAGACTGGAGAGTGAGTGGGAGTTTTAACACCCGATTCTACGGTACCTTCAACTTTAGAAAAGCGAAGAATTTAAAGGCAATCCGACATGTATTGACACCTCAAGTCGGTGTGGCTTATGTGCCATACATGAACAGAGATAATTACCTCTATGATGATGCAACAGGTGAAGTGGTTACCTACAGTGCTTTTGATGCCGCTCGTTTTCGCCCAGCTAATTCTAACGAACAGTTCAACTTGAATTTCTCCTTGGCCAACAACTTAGAGATGAAAGTCAGGGATAGGTCTGCTACGGGTCAAGGTAGCAAGGCGAACGCAACCAAAAAGCAGAAAATAATTGAGAATTTTCTCATCTCCGGTAGGTACAACATGATTGCAGATTCGTTGAACCTTAGCGACATTTCCATGAGGGGTTTTACGACGCTTTGGAAGAACGTGACCTTGAATGTGAATAGCTCTCACTCTGCTTATGACCGCGATTCACTTGGAAGGAATATTGATACCTATTTGGCTCAATCACAAGGACGTTTGCTTCGATTGAATAGAGTGAATGCTGCGGTTGGTATGAACCTCCGAAGTAAGAATAAAAAGGGTGAAAAAGACATGTCCAATGTGGACGAGCAGACCTTAGAGGCCGTGAATCAAAATAGACGCGACTACGTTGATTTTACCGTGCCGTGGTCATTGAACTTGAATTACACCTTAGGGCTGAATAGGACCTTCCAAACCGAGACGCAACGAGATTCATCCATTCTGACACAGTCCGTATTGTTCAGAGGAGATGTCACCATTTTTACCAAGTGGAAAATTGGAATAGACAGCGGTTATGACTTAGTGGCGCGTGAGTTCACACCAACAACCATCAACGTGTATTGGGACCTACATTGTTGGGAAATGACCTTCAACTGGATTCCTTTTGGAATCCGACAAAGTTTCAGCATTCAGTTGAATGTGAAGTCGTCACTGTTGCAAGATTTGAAGTTGCAAGCACGTGGAGGCCCGGGAGGCTTCCTATTCTAAATCAAGATTACTGAAGAATGATTCGGTGGAATGATCTCTCGCCATTTCGCGTAATGGCCAATAGGTAAACCCCGCGTTCCATTTCCCTTAAATTCACCTGAGCATTCATGCCTAGGTTCGTCATTTCGAAAACAACCTTCCCGCTCATGTCCAATACTTGAGCGACGTCAATGAAACTGCCGCTTCTGATATTGAGCATTGAGGAGGTTGGGTTTGGATACAATTGAATGTCGCTAATTGGGTTGATCGATTCAACAGAGGTGATCACAACCAGTGTTTCTTCACTAATTGCAGCGCACCCGTTGATGTTGTAGACTTCAACACTATAATTTCCATTGTCAATAGGGTTCCAGCTCTCGGAGTTTTGCCCTTCTACAGGATCGCCATTTAGGTACCAAATAATGACTTCAGCATCTGCACATTCTTCGCATGAAAGGATGTTTCCATCAGAAGTATATACAACAGAAGGTGTTGCCGGTAAGTCATATGCATTGACGATGAGGTCGAAAGAAGAAATAAATTCTCCAACCGTGTAGGTATAGGTTACGGTGTATTCACCAGGCATGTCAAAAGTGTAATCAAAACTCTCTACACAGTCTTCAATAGTAAGCAGCGTTGCCACATCAAACTGACAAGAGCCCCCTTCAATTACTTCTGTTTGATTGGTAAATTGAACTGTCAAAGGCACACAACCTTCTACGATGTCAGCTCCCAAAAATGCCTCATTGTATTCACATGATCCATCGTCCGTATTAGCTGTTTCGTCATAGTTGTTGGCAAGCGGGTCAATGCAACCGAGGTATTGACACGATCCGTCATCTTCGGTGGCTTGTTCGTTGTAATTGTCTGCTTCGGGGTCAGTACAACCAGTGAACGAACAGCTTCCGTCATTGAAGTTGGCCTCCGGGTCGTAGTTTCCGGCATCTGTATTGGTACAGCCGAAATAGAGGCAAGAACCATCACCAATGGTAGCTTCTGGATTGAAGTTGTCTGCTTCAGGGTCTGAGCATCCAGGGGTCGTGTTGGCTCCAAAAACATTCATTCGTACCACTGGGGTATTCAGTAGGTAGAATAGCCCATTGATTTCTGGGTATTTGAGCAAGGATGCTTGTACTGGTGCAGCTCCACTTCGGGCGAAGTAGGCCAAGTGCTCACCATCTGGAACGAATCCTGCCATGACCAAATAGGCGGTATCACCAGAGGTCAAAAATTCTTCCGTCAGCGGCAAGTGAATCAATTTCTCTTCGCCCACCTGATTGATGTCATATTCATTCACCGTGTATGGCTCAGTAACTGCGAGAACATTGTCGAGGCTCAAATCGTAAACAATCCCATAGATCTCTGCGCCAGGAGTAGTTCCCTCAGCCATCGCAATGGAAATGCTATGAAACAAAAAGTTGTTGTAATCGAATTCGAAAATATTGCCCACTTCATAGGTCGTGTTAGCATTGTCACCTGTAGGAATGAAGGTGTCTTCCATAGGGCCTTCGTCTCTGGCGTAGGTGTAGGTTGTCAGGCTGTAGTCCTTAAACAACTCGTTGTTCAGGGGAGTCTGATCTTCTTCTACTTGTTCCGCTTTAAACCGAATGGTGTAGTCATCCACCACGTTTCCTGGATCCCAACTAACATCAAAAAAAGCAGTGTCTTGTGCTCCTGGAAGAAGGTCTTGCGGGTCCGTGTTTTCGGAATAGACAAATTCTCCTTCGCTGTTCGTGATGCGCACATTCATGCTGACATCCGTTTGGGTCATCGCCCCTACATTGGTAATATGCGAAGAGAAGTTCAAGTTTGGAGCAATCAAAAATGGCCACTGGTCGTATTCGATATCGCCAAACCCATTTGGTTCTTGAAGTCCGTCATAGGTAGTGTACATCACATCTTCAATGATCAGGTCATTTTGACTAGGGACATATAGGGTGATGTCATCAAGGAGCCACCAGTAGTAGAATCCGCTAAATTGAAAACGAAGTTTGACATCCGATTGACCGCCAATTTCGTTCGATAGGTTTACCGAAGCCCATTCAGAAGCTCCTGATTGGGTATTGTCTGCCTCGGGATTCAGGTAGGCATCTTCCCAGGTTTCTCCTCCATCAATCGAGTAGAGAACAAAAGTAGTTCCGGTAAAATGACGGTATTGTTGTTGGAATGTCAACGCAATGTTCGGGTAGGCAGTTAAGTCAAGCGATGGTGTAGTTAAGTACGCTTCGTGCGGCCCGGGGTCAGGTCCCGCTCCAAGATTCCCGCAAGGGCCAATATTGTCGTCCCAGTAATTGCTATCAAAAATCACGAAACCATTTTCGGCTGTAACGGATGATATTGGAACCGAAGTTCCTCCGCAAGAACCTTCAGAACAAACCGTGTTGTCAGGAGTGGTGTCTGGTCCTCTGTATTCCCAAACACCAATTCCGCTATCAGAAGCATTGTCCCAGTCAGCGGGAATTCCTTCTGCGAAGTCCCAGTTAAAAACAGGGTCTCCATAAACTTGTGCGAAATAGTGTGATGGCGTGAGGCATAGGCATAACAATGCCAATGGGAGTAGTGCGAAATGAATCATGTATTTACGTGCTTTATGCTTAAGGCATTGCGAATATACGCATAGCATGAATATCAGTCCACCAAGAAGGTTGTCATAATTACACTAACCTGTCATTCTTATGTCGATTTTATTTTATTAATTCGAAAAATGGATGCGAACGCAAAGTTGATTCTCGGGACTGCCTATTTCGGTGCAACCCACTTTTTTGAACGAATTTCTTACTACGGATTTCGAACCTTGTTGGTTATGTATGCCGTCAATGAACTAGCATTTTCAGAGGCGTCTAGTTATGGTCTTTATGAAAACTTTACGCTCATTGTGTATTTAATTCCCTTGATCGTTGGTCCTTTTTTAGACTTCGTCTTTAAGGCGAAACACGGGCCTGTGATAGGAGGTTTGTTTTCAGTTGTTGGCCTGATTGTCGCAATGATACCAGATCATTTGGCATTGTCAGTAGCAGTTGTTTTTATCGGAATAGGGTCCTCTTTTTCGAGGTTAGGCATTTTTATGGGGTTGGGGAATTTGTTCAGTCGCAGAGACAATAGAAGAGATGCCGCGTTTTCCCTGGATTACATAGCCGTCAATTTGGGAGCATTAATAGCCACTACAGCAATTGCTTTTATTGGAGAGAATAATGGCTTTAATGTGGCATTTTCAATTTGCGCTGTGTTTTCTTTCCTGAGTGCGGTTCTTCCTTTGATTGTGAACTTAACAGGAGCGTTCAAAAAAACGAACGCAGGAAAAAGCCCATTTGCTAATCAACTTGATGGAGTTCATGAAATAGAAAGGGAGTCAGAACTAAATACCGTTCAATTCTTACCTAAAGGTGAACAACGCATGCGACCGCTGACGCTTATTTACTTGTTTTTGTCAAGTGTGCTAATCTGGGTGATTTTTGAACAAGCTTCGATGAAATCGTTCCAGTTGACTGATAGAGGGAACTTGTTCTTGAGTGCTCAAATGTATTTAACGATGTTCGGTCTTCTCGTCTTGTCGGTAATACTTTTTTTCGTGAACCGAAAACGGCACATGGTGCATTACCTGTATCTAGGAGGACTGGCCATGTTGATGTCTCTGATGACCTTGGTCGTTGTAAATTTCTCCTCCCTTGGAACGCAGGCCGTAACAATTGGGTTTGTGCTTTTCGGAACACTAACAGAAATCCTCCTGACACCAATAATCATTTCTTACATAACCCGATTGGTGAGTCCGTCCTTCACAGGAATGGCTTTGGGGGTTTTCTTTGCCAGCTTTGCCTTGATGTCATGGATAGGAAAGCACTTCGATCAAGGGTCAACTGTACAATGGGCTTTAATCGTTGTTCTAGCAATTGTATTGATCATTGGCGGATTGCTGATTAAACTACTTGGAATTAGAAAGGAGAGTTTTTGACCTGGTTTTTTATTCTCCTATGAATGCAAACAATGGCCCCTTGAGACCAAGATGTGAATTTAAGCTCCAAGGTCAGCCATTTTTGAAGGTGATAACCTGAGTAAACCAATTAGGGCTACCAAAACTCCTCCCTCAAGACTCTCAACTCCCAACTCAAAACTCATTCCTCAATTTCACCCATATGGGTGACACCCCCTCTTCATCCTCTCTCTAGGTTTGCTTTGGAAATAAAAAGCCTAAATCAAACCTTAAACAATGAAGAACTTACTTAAATGGAGCGTGCTGCTTCTCTTCTTTACAAGCACGGCTTTCTCACACGCAGCGGAGATTTATGTAGACATAAATGCCTCCGGATCAAACGATGGACAATCGTGGACCAATGCATTTACAGATTTGCAAGATGCACTAGCAGTTGCCGGAAATGGCGACGAAATATGGGTGTCCAATGGAGTCTATAAGCCTACCACAACGACAGATAGAGATATCTCGTTCAATATTCCAGACGGTGTGGAGCTATACGGTGGATTCGCTGGCGGAGAAACCAACCGAGCTGACCGCGATTGGCAAACAAACGCCTCCATTATTTCAGGGGCCATCGGAAGTCAAGTGGATGTTACGGATAACACCAAACGATTGATTCTGATCAACAATGCTGATGACGTAGTTATTGCTGGTTTTAAAATTCAACGTGCTTACAACGAGTCTTTTGAAACGATATCAGTGTACAATTCGTCAAACGTTCGTTTTAGACAATGTGACATTAGAATTAATTACTCTGATGGTTACGCCTTTTACTTTCAGTTTTCAGCAGTAGAGTTCAAAGACTGTTTGTTTAGAGATAACGATTCGTTTGCGGCTGTAATGTCTGCGGCAAATGAAACGGAGCTAAGTATCCTAAACTGTACATTCGCCCAAAACAGTGGGTTTAATCTCATCTGGTCATCTGGCGACGCTTCAGATGTTTCCTTGTTGAACAGCATCGTGGCAGAAAATACGTTCTCAGGAAATATTATTACTTCAGGAAACTCTTCTCAAGCGCAGAATTGCATTATAACATCACCAAACCTCGGCTTTTCTTCCACAACAAACATCAATTCTGATGACCCTCTGTTTGAAGACCCAGCTACAAATAACTTCCGTCTGCTAAGCGGTTCGCCAGCAATTGGTTTTGGAAACACGTCGTTCACATCACAAGGTCTTGATCTCGCACACGAGTTTCGAATTTCTGGTGCAGATGTAGATGCCGGCTGCTACGAAAGAGATGTAGCAACGAGATGGTATGTAGATGAAGACGCTTCAGGATTAGACAACGGAACTAGCTGGACAAATGCCTTCAATGACCTACAGGATGCCTTGGCGGTGGCTGAAGCTGGCGACCAAGTTTGGGTAGCTGAAGGGGAGTACTTCGTTTCAGGAACCGACAATGAGTTCAACGAGTTGGTCATCGGAAACGATGTCAGCATGTTCGGTGGGTTTGAAGCCGATGAGACAGCAAGAAACCAGCGAAACTGGGAGCTTCACGAAACCGTTGTGAATGGTGAGTTGGGCGACCCTGCTGACGATTCTGACAACACACAAGTCATGATTCGTTTTGTTGGCGGAACAAATGTGAGTGTGGTAGATGGTTTCACATTTGAGAATGCACATTCAGACCTGGCACCAAACTTCATTTCAAATGGAGCAACATGTTGATACCGAAACTGTAAATTCCTTAACAACGGATTCCCTAGTTATTTGATTTCGATGGCATCTGGCTCAACGGCAACCATGGATAATTGCTTAATCGCAAACAACTTCAATACGACCGGAACAGGAGTGTTGTTCTCCGCTGCAAACGACGCACAAGTTGAGGTCATCAATACAACTATTGCGGACAATGACGGACTGGCTTTGGCTTCGACTGCTGGGAGTTTCCCAACATTTCACGTAGAGAACAGCATCTTGTGGGGGCATAACTTCAACTTCTTGATGAGCGGGTTAGGGCTTTCTATCCGAAATAGTATTTCAGATGATGAGGTCTTCACTGGCGTGGATGAAAATGTTGTTCACCTTGACCCATTGTTCGTAGGTGGAGGAGATTATTCACTACAAGTAGGTTCTCCTGCTATTGGTTTGGGCGAAAACGCAGAAGTGTTCTCTCCACTTGACTTAGCGTTCAACACCAGAGTTCAAAATGCTGGGGTTGATGCCGGAGCGTATGAATCACCATTCACATTAGCAGGATGTACAGATATGACGGCTTGTAACTACAACCCGAATGCTGATACAGACGATGGATCTTGCACGGGGCCTTGTGCTCCAGCTTGCCCAGGTGATTTCAATAATGATGGATTCATTAATGCCTCTGACTTACTCGTCCTGTTAGCCGTGTTCAATACTAACTGTGGTGTTGCTTACTGTGATGGAGACATGAATGGAGATACATCTGTAGATACCACAGACCTCCTTGCTTTCCTAAGTGTTTTCGGAACAGCTTGTGAATGATACATGTGAGCTTTAACTAAAACTATACTAAAAAGGGCCGCTGAATTCGTTCAGTGGCCCTTTTTTAATTTCTGGTAACCGCCCGATTGTCTAAGTCGTGTAAGGGCCTATAATGTTTTATATTCTGCAGAATGGAATAAAGAACAATAAAACACTCGACAACTAAACTGTTAACCTGCTTAATTAGAAAACGAAAAAAGGCATCCAATTGGATGCCTTTTCATGTTTAGCGTTAGCTGAATATTATTGTCCGTTAGAAAGCTTTTCCATTTCAGCTTCAAACGTTTCTTTGAATTTTTCGTAGTTGTATTCTGCTTTGATACGCTCGTCTTGTGACAGACGATCATTGTATGCGGCAGCAATATCAGCTCCTGAAAGTTCAATGGCGATGTAGCTTACATAGTTTCCGTTTGGCTTCTGCGTTAGCTTGTCGCAGATCGTTACGGCACCTTTGAGTTCCTGATCTACTAAAGTACGAGCTAAGTTGTTGAACGTCTCAGTTACTTCTTCTTTGTTGTTGAAGGTAGTAGAGTTCACGTAGTTGTCTGTTACTGCTTTCAACGTTGCAGATAGCGTACGAGCTAACTCGTCTTCTGCATTTGAACGTGACTTCTTCTTAGCAGTTTCTCGGCTCATACTTTCGCCAGTTGCTGCAGATCTGAACGTGTCTTTGTCAGACATGTAGCTTTCGCCTGTGCAGTATTCTGCAATTAGAACTTCGCCTGCTGGCTTCGGCTCTTCAATTTCTTTTTTACGCTTACACCCGGTAGCAGCGGTGATGAGGATCGCCATGGCGAATACCATCATGAGAGTAGAGTTTGTGGTGATCTTTTTCATATTCTTGGTTTTTATCGAATGTTCTTCGTTGTTGTTACTGTTGTGTATTCAATTCCCGTGCCAAAACTTCAAAGTATTGTGTTTACAATGGTTTCAGCCACTTCTTTTTCAATTTTTGTTATTCCTTTTTTATACGCATCAAGTCCAGCGGCTTCAAAATTCAGCTGCAATCCTTTAATATTCCCTTCGCTATTTTGAAGTAGAACCGTTCCGCTTTTGGCGGTCAATGTCCATTTCATATCCAAGAAAGCAACGTGAAAGCCTTGAGAGGTTCCACCTTCTTTTGTGTTCGCTTCGATGCTGATTACGAAATCTGCGTTCGAAGGTTCATTTGTAAATGAAAATCCTGCTTCGCTCAATTCGTCTCTCAAAGGAGAAGCGAGCCTACCCGTTCCAAGGTCTTGCCCCAGATTCTTTTCTGAAACAGCAATGTAAACAGTTGGCAGGGTAGCCCGAATTGGAATGATGGTAGCATTCTTCCGCATGGTTGAAACCATTGGGCTCAATAACTTCCCATCAACATCATTCGGCTTCAAAGCGTCCAGATCAAGTGAGATCTCCAACGCGTTCGAGGCGTTCTTTAAATTTGCGTCTTCAATCCGAAGGAATAATTTTCCATTTTGATCTGTTTTGAGTCTTCGGGTATTCTTATACTTCGAATTGTCATATTTCACGATCGTATTCAATCCCTTCACAGGTTGACCATTCAATAAGGCAGTGACGGTAATTTCAGCAGTAAACTGATTCGATGCATCTAGGTTGATTTGTTCCTGATTCACATCGAAAACCACTTGGTCCAATAGATCTTTCATTTCCAGAAAGAGCGTATTGTCCAAATAGATTTGCTGCCCGTTGTCGTTCCACTTATTGACTTCGTTCCAATAATCTTTCAATTCGAAAAGCCCATGAACATACAAATCAACCGATGAGTTCAGGTTTCCTTCTTGTCCGGCAACACGTGCCTTTTGAAGTAAATCATAGCTTACCTGCATCGCTGCATTTTTATTCTCTTGGCGAATGCGTTCATGTTCAGACTTCGAAAGGCGATAAAGAATGAAATAGTCTTTATCGGTTTCGTAGACATCTACAACTTCGAATCCTTCCAGTTTTTCATCAGACACCGTATTGATAGCAGAACTAAATGTCTCTTGCACATTGTAATTCACTTCCATGGTGTTCAAGAAAGATTCACTTTTGACCGTCACGCTGATTTCAGATGCTAAATCAGACAAGGCGTTCTTTTTCGCTACTTGGGCATAATCCAATGGTGCCGAAAGCTTGCTTGAAGAGCCAAGTC
The DNA here is from genome assembly GCA_029245065.1 of Flavobacteriales bacterium. GTDB lineage: Bacteria > Bacteroidota > Bacteroidia > Flavobacteriales_D > Sanyastnellaceae > JAQWQB01. The sequence goes on from JAQWQB010000044.1 coordinate 11,593, forward strand.
CAATGTAGTAACCTGCATCAACGGGTCTGCTATTGACCCAGTCTGGTGCAGGACGTTCTTGCGTGCTCACGAGGGCTTTATCTCCCCCGCAAGATGCCAAGAACATCATGACCAAAATGATATGCAGTTTTCGTAAAATCATTGTACGAGTTGTTTAATCTTATTGCTTACTTCGTTTTTCATCTGGTTTGAAACCGTTTGAAAAGCGTCGTTTGTGAGCTCCTCCGTTGACTTAGGAGTTTGGTTAGCCGACATCAATTGACGAAGGCTAGCGCGCGCTCTTGAGTTCATGCTCACTCCGTTCGTTTTGGCAGGGTAGAGGTTGTCTAATTCACCGTCATATCCTCCCCAAACGGTTCGGTCTGAAACATCTTTGTCAACGATTTTCGTCAACAAAATTTCTCCTGTTTTAAGGGAGATCATCTTATACTGAAATGAGATCGTTACTTTATTCTCTCGTTGGTATTCAGTGTAAGAGGTTTTGCGGTATTTCGTGTCGTAGAAATACTTCTCTTGTTCCTTGTCGTAGCGTTTTACTTTGTATTGTTCATACGCTTCACGGTCTGCCCTTGTGGTACGCCCTGAAGTTTGGCTATAACTAAGTACGGTTCCTGTCATGATGGCTTGCGCACCAATTAGTTCACCAACTTGTACCGCTGTTTCATCGTCAATGACACCAGTAAGTCCAAGTTTTTGTTCCTCAAGAATCAGCTCCAAATTGTTACGATCGACTACCTTTAAGAAAGGGTCGTTCACACCAATTAGCGCTTCCAGCGCATAGGCTTCTACTTTGGATTCAAGGCCATTCGTTCCTGTGCTATTCTCAAATGGAAGCATGGCAATAGTAAACAAGCCGTTTTCCAATGAAGCTTCTTGTAACTGAGCTGCTTCTTTATAGCCAGGAATTCTTCCCGTTACTTTCTCAAAGTTGTCAAACGCCTTTCTGAACTGGTCTAGGTCGTATGCTTGAACAGCTTCTTTGTAAAGCGGTTCAACGTACGCAATGTCAGCAAGTTCAGAAGCTTCAGAATGTTCTGGGTCAAGCCTAGCTATTTCCTTGAAGTTCGCTTCTGCGGCAGCATATTTTCCGGCATCCAAAAGAGCAAGTCCTGACTCATACAATTCAACAGTGTATTCCTCAATCAAAGCGGCATAATCTGCTTTGTAGAAATCGGCAAAAGTGAGTTCTAATCCTAAGTTTTTGACTTTTTGATGGTAGTTCTCCGCCATTTCATACGCGGCTACAGCTTCTTTCTTTTTCCCAAAATTCTTATTGGTAGCGAATTCCTGTAGCAGTTTGTTTAACACAACTTGTCCACTGGCTTTCATACCAATTTTGGCATCTACATTCGTTCTGTTCTTTTGAAGAGACGTCATGTACATAGAAGCAGCCTCTTCCAGCATTCCGGCTTCTTCCAATTTCTTACCCTTCTTGTAGAACGATTTGGAAGTCGCGCATGACACTGAGAATACGGCAATAAGTAAGTATAGGGTGTAGTGCAGGATCTTCATAATGGAGAGGTTTAGTGCGTTATTTACTTTCTAAAAATTCGTTTAACTCGTCGATGGTCATTTCGAAATCGAACGCGTCATTGACTTGGTAAAAGTTACCCTTATCATAAGTGTAGTCGTAAGCGAATTTGGCGAATTCCAACTTGGTTTCCTCAAAGTCGAAGGTTGCCATCATTGCTTTTACATGAGCTGCTTTTAGGCAATTGCTTTTCGCATACTGCTTCGCCATGGTTAGCTTACTATCTTCAAAGGTCTTCGATTCAACGCTTTTCAATGCTGCTTCGAACTGATCGTCAGAAACCGGCCAGTCACAACCAATTGGTCCGTTGTACCCAGGAATGGCTACTGAAATCTCTTCCACCTTCTCTTCTTCAATCGGACGAGAGAGTTTCGATGGTGTTCCACTGGTAGTAGTGGTTGTTGTTACCGTTTCTGTGTATTCGGTTTCAACGTTCATATCCACGTCCATTTCCAATACAGGGATGTCCATTTTTACTTTTACATCCATTCCAGGAACGGTCATTTCAATGTCTACTCCATCGGTGTTTTGAGAACCTTTGGTGGTACTAGTAGTTGTTGTGGTAGTTGTTACAGAAGTGCTTTCTGGTTGAGGCACTTCCTCAATAACTTCCTCTTCTACGATAACAGTTTGAGAACCACTTGGAAGTGGTACGTATTCAGCAACTGGTTCAACCGCTACAGAAGAAAGCGCTGTTGTGCCGTACATACGGAGAACGTAACGTCCTTTTTTGTTCTGCTTGATGATGGCAGTTGTTTCCATTCCTTTTTCAACAGCAATGTTCGCGTTGAAATCAGGCAACGACTGATCTTGAAAATCAATACGAACTTGATAGAACTCTTGATTCAAATCGGCAGCGCGCACTCTGCTAGCAGGCTCATCATTTGCCTTGGAGCCATTAAGAGCCGCAGTGAAGTTTTCACCGTTTTCAGTGAACAATACAAGTGCTGCGTCTTGCGCGAAAATGGCGAGTGAGCAGAGTGAAAATGTAAAGGAGAGTAGCAGTTGTTTCATGGTGCTGAATTTTGTGATAAAGTTAATGTTTAAGTGAAGCTATTCAATCAACGTGCCAAAATCGATCAACAACAATTTATTGGTAGCTTTAATTATTGGGCTTTAATAGTGGATAAAAGCAGCTGTTGTGGTCATTGTAGACTCAGTTGAAAGGCTATATTTGGCTGATAAAATAATCCGTGTGAAGAAGATTTTGGTAATAGGAGCAGGTAGATCTTGCTCTTCGATGATTAGGTACCTACTCAATAATTCTGTTGAGAATGGGTGGATTGTAACGGTAGCAGACCGTGATGTAGATATAGCAAATCAAAAAATCAATGGCCACCCTCAGGGCAGAGCAATTGCTTTTGATGCAAGCAACGATGAATTAAGAAAAGGGTTAATAGCGGAAGCCGACTTGATTATTTCCATGTTGCCGGCGCACATGCACATCGAAGTGGCTAAAGATGCAATTACTGCAAAAAAGAACTTGATTACTCCTAGTTATGTCTCGAAAGAGATGAGAGCGCTAGACGAAGCCGCGAAAGAAGCTGGTGTTGTGCTGCTGAACGAAATGGGAGTAGACCCAGGAATTGATCACATGAGTGCTATGCGCATTATTGATGATATCAAGTCCAAGGGAGGTGAAATCACTCGTTTTGAGTCGTTTACAGGCGGATTAATTGCGCCGGAAAGCGACAACAACCCGTGGCATTACAAATTTACTTGGAACCCTAGGAATGTAGTGCTTGCAGCTCAAGGAGGTACGGCTCAGTACATCCAGAACCATCGCTATAAGTACATTCCGGTACACAAGATTTTTGATCGATTCAAGGAAATTGAAATCGAAGGCAATGGCGTTTTCGAAGGGTATGCCAATAGAGATAGTCTTTCTTACCGAAGCGTATACGGATTGGAAGATGTTCCAACCATTTACCGAGGCACCTTAAGAGGAAAGGGCTTTTGCAAGGCTTGGAGTGTGTTTGTGCAGTTGGGAATTCCAACCGAGGACTTTACCGTAGACTGTTCAGATGGAATGACCTACCGTGACTTCATCAATTCATTCTTGATGTACGATGAAACGCTTTCTGCGGAGTTGAAGTTGAAGAACTTTCTAAATTTAGATGACCATACCATGAGCATGCTGGAATGGGTTGGTATTTTTGACGATCGCGCTATTGGATTGGATCAAGCTACTCCTGCAGCTATTTTGCAGAAATTACTCGAGGAAAAATGGTCGTTGGAGGAAGATGACAAAGACATGATTGTGATGTGGCACCGTTTTGACTATGAATTGGATGGAAAGGTGCATGAACTTCACAGTTCTTTAGTTACCATAGGTGAAGATCAAACCTATACGGCCATGTCTGAGACAGTAGGACTACCAGTTGCCATTGCAGCGAAAATGATTTTGAATGGCACCATGCAGTTGACTGGAGTGCACATGCCAATTCTTCCGTCAATTTATGAGCCAATCTTGGATGAGTTAAGCACGTTCGGTATTAACTTTATTGAAAATCATGTCTAGAACATTTCTATTGGTCGTTTTAAGTGTATGGAGCATCTCACTGTTTTCGCAGTGTGATGCGCCTACATTGCCAAAAGAAGTGAACTTTGAATCGAAGGCAGACTATCGTTCCAAGGATGCGGCAGTTCGAAATTGCCTAGAATGGCTCGTGTCTACTTCGCTAGATTTGTGCACTGAAGAGCGTGATCAGTTGAATGCCTACGTACTCGTTTGGCTTTCAGGTCACCCAGACATTACAGTAGATGTCAATTCAGATGCCATGCCATTTTTTCGTTCTAACCCTGAATTACTTTACCCCATGCTGCATGGCATGGCCATTTATCAAATGGAGACTCCAAAAGAAGAGTTGAATTCCATTGACGCCCACGTGGCAGGAATTGAAGCGGTATTGGATGTAATAAGTGATAAAACCCTCTTGCGAACTGATCAGTTTAAAAAGCTGAAGAAGTTAAGACGAAAGGGGAAATTGTCGAAATTTGTTGCTAGCGAGATTTAATTACTCGTGTACCCATTCTTTTTTGAAATTGCTCCAAACAATTCTTCCAACAATAGGGGGGGCCATTTCATAGGAATCCTTGCTTTCAACTAAGTCGATGTCACAAGGGAATGTTCCGGTCCGTGCCTTTTGGTGGCGTGCGTCGAAGACCAGTCTTTTTGAAGCAAATCCGATCGCTTTCACGGTAACAATGTAAACGTCGCCGAGGTCCAGGTAAAAAATGTTTTTCTCCTTGATGTTGGCATCGAAGCTATGTGTTTCGGTGGATGATTTCACAATAATTTGAGAATCACCACTTCGCTTGCCTTCCAGTGAAATACGCATGTCTACCTCAATAGCAGGATTACCATAGTTGTCATTGCTCGCTGATAGGAAAAAAACGCAAAGCAGCAAGCAACCAATGAAGCGAATAACTGCAATGGTAAAAAGAGAGAGGATGGTATGTGACTTCCAATTGGTCATATCTTATTCTTCTTGCCAAATGTTACGATCGGTCGTTTCCGCAAAAATGAGCATGTTCTGATACAATTCTTGCATAGTGTTAGTAAATTCAGCGTTAAATTCAAGTCGTTCTTTGCGCTCATTGTATTCCAATATCGCCATTGGAAAGTCCAGAACGGAAGAAGACATGCCACTCATGTAGGACGGTGGGTATAAATATACGTCACATTCAAATTCTTCCGGCGAATTCCCAAGAGAATTTACAAGGAGATCGAAAACAATGTTTTTCGCGATTAATTCGCCCTTCGAGAATCGAACAGTATACCTAGCTCCGGCATGCAGTTCAATGTTGAACCTTCCTTTGGAGTCGGCAAGAGATACTTCTACGAGGTTATTTCCATCGTAAATGTTGATTTCAGCGCCATCACACTTCTTATTGTTAGAAGCTACGGTGCCTTTGATCTTCACCGAGTCTCCTGCAAATGAAAAAGACGCAGAAACGAAAAGTGCAATAAATAGGGTAATCAATGATTTCATAATTCGATTATTGAACATCTTGAATACGAAAATGTGTGTGAAAGAGGTTGTCGAAATGTTTTGTGGGAGAAGCCCTACAAATCACAATCTGTCAACAACAATAAGTACCTTTGAACTGTTAAAGCAGCACATGAAGACGTTTGATATCCCTACTTTCTATCGCTCACCTATTATTGGAAGAGTAAAAAATGTTCGAAAGACAGATGATCCGCGGAAAAAAGACTTTTCTCCAACGATTCTTGATTTCGGCAACGTATCGATTGTCCTAGCTAGGCACTTCGGATTTTGTTATGGGGTCGAAAACGCCATCGAGATTTCTTACAAAGCCTTGGCAGAAAACCCAGGAAAGCGTATTCATCTTTTGAGTCAAATGATTCATAACCAGGCTGTAAATGCCGATTTGCAGGATCGTGGTATTCGTTTCTTAATGGATACGTACGGAAATGAATTGATGCCCTTCGATGCGCTAACGAAAGAAGATATTGTGATTATCCCCGCTTTTGGTACCACCGTTGAAATGGAGAAACGTATCACAGATTTGGGCATTGAAGTACAACGTTACAACACCACCTGTCCATTCGTAGAGAAGGTTTGGAAGCGTTCTTCGGCATTGGGCAAAAATGACCACACCATCGTCATCCACGGGAAACCCAAACACGAGGAAACAAGAGCTACGTTCTCACACGCCAAGGAAAATGGTGCCGCCATTGTTGTCGAAAACATGGCCGATACTGAGTTGCTGGCAGCATACATTTCAGGGAAACGACCTTTGTCTTCATTCAACGAAGACTTCAAAGGCCGCACGTCCGAAGGGTTTGATCCGGCTATTCATTTGACGAAAATTGGTGTTGTCAACCAAACAACCATGCTCGCTTCAGATACCCAAGGAATTGCCGATTTTCTCAAGAATGTAATGCTGGATAAATACGGTGAAGGAAAGATTAAGCTCCATTTTGCTGATACGCGAGATACCCTTTGCTACGCTACGAACGACAATCAACAAGCGACAATTGGGTTGTTGGAAGAAGGTGCAGACATGGCATTGGTTGTTGGGGGATACAATAGTTCGAACACTTCTCATTTGGTTGAATTGTGTGAAGAGAAAATGCCTACTTACTTCATCCAATCGGAAGAAGAGGTGTTATCCATGTCAGAAATACGCCATTTTGACATTCATTCAAAAGAAGTGGTGCAACATGTCGGTTTCCTTCCAGAGACTGAAAAACCTAAAATCGTTGTTACCAGCGGTGCTTCTTGTCCTGATTCCATTGTAGACCGCGTGATTCAGCGTATCTTAGAGTTCTATCCAGGAAGTAAGGCAATTGATGAGGTGTTGGCAACGTTCGAAAAGAGAGAAGCGAATTAAGGAAAGGCATCATCTTTGCTGTGCTTCTTTGTAAATTTGGCCACACATGGAAGCTCCGAAAATCCCAAGTTTTTTCAAAAACGTTAAAACCAGTCCACGGAAATTCAATTTTCGTTCACCGTATTACAAACCGATGAACGACAAATTGAAGGAAGTGAAGGACAGGGTTGACCAAGAGACTGCACGCGCAGCTGGAGAAACGGGAGATTATCGTCGACAAATTTCGTTCAACAAAAAGACCAAAAAGCAAATCCGAACCTCGCACTATAAATGGGCAATGCTACGGACTGTGCTCATCGGAATTGCGTTGGTGTATATCTTGTACAGAGGAATACTCTGGGCCGAAACAACCAATTTTTCAACCATACTCGACACCATAAAAGATGCCTGACATCATTCAGTTGTTGCCAGATTTTGTAGCCAATCAGATTGCCGCCGGTGAGGTCATCCAACGACCTGCATCTGTGGTAAAGGAGTTATTGGAAAATGCAATTGATGCGGAAGCAACTACCATACAATTGATTTTAAAAGACGCCGGGAGAACCCTCGTTCAAATTATTGACGACGGGAAAGGGATGTCG
>JAQWQB010000049.1 GCA_029245065.1 Flavobacteriales bacterium
ACTGTCTTGTCCAACAACGTTTGCGAAGACTTCTTCAACTTCAACTGGATTCATATCGATGGAGAAATCCTCAAGGCTTTGTGGTTTTTCTCCCTTCTTATTCATCTCAATAATTTCCAGCACATCGTCCAGGTCCAAGGCCATTGGAGAAGTTCCATATTCGCCTTGGTACACGAAGTACATAATGCGCTTGAAAATATCTGTTTTGAAGTGCACGGCTTGTCCCTTCACTGTCTGCAATTTTGTGTGCGCAGGAGGGAACATTTTAACGGCTTCAATGTACTGATCCAGCTCAAAGTTGAGGCAGCACTTCAATTTACCGCATTGACCCGCTAATTTCTGAGGGTTCAACGACAGTTGCTGGTAGCGAGCGGCGCTGGTTGAAACACTTCTGAAATCGGTTAGCCACGTAGAGCAGCACAACTCTCTTCCACAAGATCCTATTCCACCTAGTCTTCCGGCTTCCTGACGCATTCCAATTTGACGCATTTCGATGCGGACTTTGAAAGCATCGGCCAGTTTTCGAATTAGTTCTCGAAAATCAACGCGGTCTTCAGCTGTATAATAGAAGGTACACTTGGATTTATCACCCTGGTACTCAACGTCACTAATCTTCATGTCAAGTCCGCACGACTTTGCTATTTCGCGCGCTTTCGACATGGTTTCTTGTTCTAATTGTCTCGCTTCTTGCCAGCGTTCAATATCTTCAGAACTTGCTTTGCGGTATATTTTGCGCAGTTCGTGGTTATCCTTAGCCCCTTTCTTTTTCAACTGTATGCGAACCAATTCTCCTGTCAAGGAAACGACTCCAATGTCATGTCCTGGAGATGATTCTACAGCAATGACTTCACCAATGTGAAGCTCTATATTTTCGTTGTTGCGGAAGAAGCCTTTTCGAGAGTTCTTGAAACGAACTTCTACCACATCATAGGGTCGTTGGTTTTCTGGCAAATCCATTCCTGCCAACCAATCAAATACATCCAACTTATTGCAACCACTAACACCGCAAGCTCCATTGTTCTTGCATCCCTTTGGCAAGCCGTCCTTACTATTCGAACAACTTTCACATCCCATAATCGTGGCATTAATTGTACACTACATCGTGCACTTGACTCAAAGGTACAAAAGCAAAAGATGAGAACTAAACCAGATGTTTATTTTGTGAACAACCTACTTGGGAATTGAAAGCGAGACGAATTTCGTTGCGAAAAGCAGCGAGTTTTACTGTTTCCGATGCAATTCTTGGTGCATCTTGAGCGATAAATCCATGAAAACAAGTCGCTGATTGGCATTTCGTTCAACATCTCTGAACGCCTCATTGAGCAATTCCGTAATGGAGATCACATTCTTGTGGTGAATGAACGGGGCGAATTTACTCGCGAACGATTGTTCCTCTCGGGTAAATCGAGCCAGGTCCACTTCGCCGTAATTGCTCACAATGCATTGCCTCACGAAATGAAGCGTATAGCCAAGAAATTGCTTTTGGGCCTCTCTAGATCCTTTTCCCATTTCTTGGGCGAAGACCGAAATTTGCTTGGCATCTCTTTTATAACATGAGCGCATCCAATCTCTGAACCGTGCTAAGAAAGCTTCTTGTCCGCCGTTGTCGTTCATGACACGTAGTGCCTTAACATAATTGCCTTCTACGAAGTGCGCTATATCATTAGCATCTTCCTGATTGCTACCGTGCTTTTCCATTAGCACTTTGACCATGTCATCGTCGTCAATTACGTTGACGTGCACAATTTGCGTTCGAGAAACGATGGTACCCAACACCCTATCAACGCTGTTTCCTACCATTAAGAACAAGGTGTCAGCTGGGGGCTCTTCAATCACTTTCAACAGCTTGTTCGACACATCATTCCCCAGTAATTCAGGCATCCAAATAACTTGGATTTTGTACCGGCCTTCGTAGCTCTTGAGTGAAAGTTGTTGGACAATCTCACTTGCTTCGTCTACATACATTTTGAGCTGCTTGGTCTCAGCATTGAGCATGGCCAACCACTGTTCAAAATCAAAGTATGCACCTGTTGATAGTAGTTCTCTCCATTCCGACATAAACCCTGCGGAAACTGAGCGCTCAGATTTCTTGTAAATGGGAAACGTGAAATGTAGGTCTGCGTATTGGTAGGAGTCAAATTTCTGACAAACATCACATGTTCCGCACGAGTCGTCATCGGTTCTGTTCGGACAGCAAGCATACCTCGCAAAGGCCATGGCAAGCGGGAAATGTCCACTACCTTCTGGACCAACAAACATATTTGCATGGGAAATATCGCCACTGCGAATTCGCCTGCGCAATGATTCTTTCAATTCTGTTTGTCCTACGATGTCTTTGAAGAGCATGAATGCAAAAGTAATCCATTTGTGTGTTACGCGAACACTTCCTTCAGAATAGCAAGGGATTTGATATCGCGTGAACCAGCTACATGAAGTTGAAGAAATCTTACTTGGATATCCAACACTTCTTTTCGCCCTTTTCTGGTGGCCGTTAACTCAGAATCTTGCGCGCTAGATGCCGCATGAACAAGGCTTTCTCCTAACAGCTTATCTGCGGTTTCTTTGTGCCCTGGTTGTTTTTGTTCCCAGGTTCCCGTTACCAGATCTAACCAAAACTCACCCGATTTAGGAGGTTCAGGCATGAGGCCTAAGTGGGCGATTAAGTTTCCTAAAAATTGAATTGGAAATAGTCCGAACGTTTCGCTCAAATCCAGCAATTGAATGGCATTCCAAACGTATTCGAACAGCTGTTCATGGGCGTGGTCCTCCGCAATACTTCGCTCTAACATTTCTGAAAGAAACATGGCAATGGATGCTTTCAAGGGGTGAAAAGGCAATTCTTCAAACGCATATGCCCTGCGTTCTTCCTTTACAATGAACAAGTCTCCGCGGCGCTTCTCTTGTTCTGTAATTTCCAACAACGAAAAAGGTTGGTACACCGCTGTTTTCGTGGATTTCTTCGCCCCGAAACCTCTGACCAAATACGCTCTCAGACCATGTGTTTCTGTAAACATGCGCACCACACGCTGTGAATCAGAATACTTGATACTATGAAGAACAATAGCTCTCATTTGCTGGCGTTGACTTTAGTACGAAAGTCGGACATTTCAACAACACCATGTTCACTAAAGGTGACCAATCACAATTCTAAAAGATGATTTTGCTATAGTTTTGGCAATAAGAACAATAAGAGGTTCCGTTTCATAAGATATTTAACGTGCTAGTGTAATTCAATTTACACATAGTTTAAAGTTAGGTTAGGCAGGGCAATCGAAAGGTTGTCCTGTTTTTTTTTACCTCTTTCTAATCAAATGTTGTTCACTCATGCCAAACACCCTTTACCTCGAAATCGGAAGTCAATTCGAAACAGCATATGGTACTGCTATGAGTCAACTGTTCGGGAAGCCCTGTCTCAAGACCAATGGAAAGGCGTTTGCTGCATTTTTCCAGGATCAGATGGTCTTCAAGTTAGGGAAAGAACAACTGGCGGAATACCAACTTATTTATACCGGCAGCATTAATTGGGACCCTTCAGGCAAAAAGCGCCGCATGAAAGGTTGGCTTCAGGTCCCTTACGATTACAAAGACGACTGGGAACAATTAGCGCTTGAAGCGAAGTCTTTTGTTGAAACAACGAGCTAACTTAGTGTTCTTGTAAAACTCACTACCATTCACAATCGTCCTTAATTCACGAAACTTTTTGATATCCGAAATCGCACAAAAAGCAACAACCCATCTTGATGGGGCTTCCATTGTGCTGGAAGATTTCTGTACATTGATTTTGGTTTACTAATGTACTCGGTTGGAGAGGTTGACATTTTGTTGACCTCTCTTTTTTTAAAACAATCCTGAAGCAAAAAGTGTTCTTTAGCTCGCATTACATTTAAGTATATTGCAACCATGACCGAGCAAACCAAATTGATTCTGACCATCCTTTGCGCCATTGTGCTCATTGCAGTAATTAGTTGGAAAGTGCGCAGCACTATGAAGGCGAAAAACGACTTGGTTGAACGTCCGGGCATCATTTCCAATTGGCTTTCTGCCCAACAAAATGGGAAACCTATATTCAAACCCGTGATTAAGTTCATAGGGCTTCAAAATGTTGAAATGGAATTGCCCGCAGACGACTATTGCGAGGGCGAACCTGAATACCCAATTGGTACGCAGGTGATGGTAAAAATAAACCCGAACAAGCCTGAATCCATTCAGGTTACTTACCCGTAACTTTCATCGTTATCATCCGGATTGAATAGGGTATTAAATAGGTCACTAAAACTCACAGAACCTTCCAAAACTTCTTTGTTCAGCAAATTGTGTTCGCCTAGTCCGTGCAATACGAATTCCATAAACAAGGCTTTCTGTTCACCCGCATCTGGAACATACCTATCTACCACACTTTCCAATCCATCTATTTGATGCAGTTTCTCTGTGTAAGCGGCTTCGGTGTCAGCGTGGGTTAAATCCAATTCATTGGAGTTGAACCAAGCAATTACTTTTTGGTAAGGGTCTTCGATCTTACCTTTCTTTGCCAATGCCGGATCTGGAAATGATTGAGGGAATTTCGTGCGAATGGCTTTCCCGATGAGGTGCAATGCAACGCCTCTAGGCCCTTCTTGCTCTCCTTCGTAAACCAACTCAACTTTCCCTGTCAACGCGGGAATAATCCCAAGTAAATCGGTTAGTCTGAGGTGCGTTGATTTGTCTCCACTTTGCAATGACCTTAGCTCAGCTGTGCTGATGATGTTTTCAAAAGCAGAAATGGTCAAACGGGCAGAAACACCACTTTTTTGGTCGATGAATTCTGACTCACGCGCCTCGAAAGCAACTTGTTCAACTAGTATTTGAACCAGCTCGGGTACGACCACTTTGCTGCGCTGCTCATCTGTCAACTTTGCCTCTTGTTCCGTAATGGCCATTGATTGCTCAATGGATTTTGGATAGTGCGTGAGTATTTGAGATTGAATTCTATCTTTCAAAGGCGTAATGATTGCACCTCTGTTTGTGTAATCTTCAGGATTGGCGGTGAACACGAATTGTACGTCCAACGGCAACCTCAATTGAAAACCTCGAATTTGAATATCCCCTTCTTGCAGCATGTTGAAAAGCGCTACCTGTATACGTGGTTGAAGGTCTGGCAATTCGTTGATCACAAAAATGGAACGGTGAGAACGTGGGACCAACCCAAAGTGGATAACGCGTTCATCAGAATAATCAAGCCTTAGATTGGCTGCTTTAATGGGGTCCACATCGCCAATTAAGTCAGCTACCGTTACATCAGGTGTGGCCAACTTCTCAATGTAGCGTTCTGCTCTATGCACCCACGCAACCGGCGTTTCATCGCCTTTTTCGGCAATGAGTGCTTTGCTTTTTGCCGTAATCGGGTTCAACGGGTCTTCATTGAGGTCACTCCCTGAAATAACAGGCATGTACTCATCCAAAAACTCAGTTAACTGTCGCGCAATACGTGTTTTTGCCTGTCCTCGAAGTCCCAGAAGGTTGATGTTATGTCGGGCTAGCAGCGCACGTTGAATTTCCGGAATTACCGTTTCCTCGTACCCTACAATCCCTTCAAAAACAGGAAGGTCATTTTGAAGCTTGTAGATTAAGTTTTCGCGAAGCTCATCCCTTACCGTTCTTGAAACGTATGATGACGATTTCAATTCTCCTAGCGTACTAATGGAGGTCAATGTTGTTGTATCTAACATGTTAGAATTTTCTTCTTCTGTTGTTTTCAAAATCGGAGAACATGGTATCTCCCAGCCCTTGGAGGCCGGTGAAAAATGCTCTGCCATTATTTGCTTCGGTAAAGTCCTCTATAAACTGCTGAAGGTACGGGTCAGTAGCAATCATGAAGGTCGTAATTGGAACCTTCAGTTTTCTGCACTGCCTAGCTAAGTTCAAGCATTTGCCCACGATGTACGGGTCGAGTCCGAAGCTGTTTTTGTAGTATTCTCCATTCTCAATCAAACACGAAGGTTTTCCGTCTGTAATCATGAAAATTTGTTTGTTGGCTGATTTCTTCCGGCGAAGGATATCCATCGCTCTCTCCAAGCCAGCCACCGTATTGGTGTGAAAAGGCCCTACTGATAGATAAGGCAAATCTTTGATTTGAATTTCCCATGCATCATCGCCGAACACAACAATGTCCAATGTGTCTTTCGGGTATTTTCGCATGATTAACTCGCTCAGCGCCATGGCTACTTTTTTGGCTGGCGTAATGCGGTCTTCACCGTATAAAATCATGCTGTGTGAAATATCAATCATCAGCACGGTTGAAGTCATGGCTTTGTATTCACGCTCAACAACCTCTAAATCGTTTTCGGTAATGAAAAACCCAGAATCGAGCCCATGGTTAATTTGTGCGTTTCGAAAGCTTTCCGCGAAATCAATTTGCTCAGACTTATCGCCAAACTGAAAAGGACGACGTTCTTCTGTTGGCTCATCGCCACCTCCGGTGAATTTTGTTCTGTGCTGACCTGGACCTCCCTTTTTCAAGTTTCCGAAAATTTGGTCTAGGGCTTTCTTCCGCACATGTTGTTCTCCTTTTGAAGATAGTGTTGGACCTCCTTTTCCGTTTTCACTTTCCTCTCGAATAAAGCCTTTCGCTTTTAGTTCGTCAACAAAATCATCAAAGGTGTAATCTTCGTTGAAAAGGTTATGTTCTTTGTCTAGTTGCTGCATCCAATCCAATGCCTCATCTACATCACCCGAGGTGTGGGTGACCAACTCGGTGAAAATATCAAGCATTTGTTCAAACTTTGAACGCTGATCTTTTTCTGGAATGTACTCTGCAAACTTATATCCTAACATGCCTTAACGAAATCAAAAAACGAATGTGAAGAAATAAAACTTCGGAAACATCTAAAAGTTATTAAATTTAACCGTCCAGGTAGTCCAATGTTCACGGCCCTCCACCCTAATGCTGTGATATGAAAAAAGTATTGATAGTCACGTTCTTAGCTTGTCTAAGCACCTCCTTGTTTGCATCTATTAAGGTGCAAAGGGCTATTGAATTCTCTGAAAACAGCACCCATTTAGAGCGAGAAGCCCTCAAAGTACTAGATGATTTCGAACTTTATCAGAACGGTTTCGAAGCAGAAAAGATAAATATTGTCTCCATTTGCAGGACTGGTCAACAGAGCTTTCATCAATTAAAGTTGTCAAAAGAACGCTCCGAATCTGTTCTCAACCATCTTTCCAAGTTGTTTGAAGGGGATGACATTTACGAAGTCTCATTCGCCGAAGGGGGAAACCTTCTTTACACCAACGAACTGAGCACAGATTGCGTCATCATTACAGCGTATTTCATAGAATCCACGGCGCCAAAATTGAAAGACCCCGCCAGAGAGCTTTTCCCTGAAGAGTTTGGTGGAGAGCGTATTGAAAACCTTCCCGTTGCCATGACTATGAATGAAGCGGGCGCTGCCGAAAGCTATTCCATGAGTAACATTTACTTCGAAGGGAATAGCAGTGTCTACAAAAACAAGTCAGAACCGGCAATGGTAGCGTTGCTCAATTTCATGGAAAACCATCCGTCCATTAAAATTGTGTTGAAAGGACATGTAAACGGAAAAATGGGACATGGCTATCTGAAGAAAGCTGGAAAAACCAATCCTGAGAAAACCATTTATGAAAATGCTGAACACCTTTCGCTTGCTAGAGCAGAAACGGTGAAGTCATTCCTCGTTAATGGAGGGATTGACGAAGACCGCATTACCTGTGTGGGTAGGGGAGGAAAAGACATGATTTTCCGCAACCCAAAGAACGAGCGTGAAAACGCAGCCAACAGACGAATTGAAGTCATCATTCTTCAGTAGCGTTATCAAAACGTAGCGATTGGCTTAAAACACCCGAGTAAATACAACAAAATCTTGCCAACCGTGTTAACTTGCAGTAAGTCATGGAAACACTAGAATTATATTGCGTAAGTCCTTACCGCTATGAACGATTTCAGACGCGGGAGGTAATGATTGGAAAAATCGGATTTGGTGCCGAAAACCCTATTCGTCTTCAGTCAATGACCACCACTGACACCATGGACACCAGTGGAACAGTAGCTCAATCCATTCGTATGATTGATGCCGGTTGTGAACTCGTCCGTATCACCGCACCAAGTAAAAAGGAAGCTCAAAACCTTGAGGTTATCAAGCAAGACCTCATCAGCAAGGGCTATGACGCACCGCTGGTTGCAGACATTCACTTTACGCCAAACGCTGCAGAGATTGCAGCAGATTATGTAGAAAAGGTCCGCGTGAACCCAGGGAACTACGCTGATAAAAAGAAATTCGAAGAGATTGACTACACCGATGAAAGCTACCTAGCTGAATTGGATCGAATCCGAACTCGTTTCACCCCTCTTGTTCTGAAATGCAAAGAACTTGGCAGAGCCATGCGCATAGGAACGAATCATGGGTCTCTTTCAGACCGTATTCTTTCCAGGTACGGTGACACACCTCTTGGTATGGTAGAATCTGCCATGGAGTTTTTGCGTATTTGCCGTGACCATGACTACCACGACATTGTGATTTCCATGAAAGCGAGTAACACGCAAGTCATGGTACAAGCCTACCGTCTTCTTGTAAAAGTGATGCTTGAGGAAGGAATGGAATACCCTATGCACCTAGGTGTGACGGAAGCTGGAGACGGTGAAGATGGAAGAATTAAGAGTGCCGTTGGCATAGGAACGCTTTTGGAAGATGGAATTGGCGACACCATTCGTGTTTCGTTGACAGAAGAACCCGAAGCGGAGATTCCCGTTGCGCGCATGTTGGCTGAACGCTATTCAAACCGTGCAGGTCACGAGCCTATTGAAGAAGTTCCTTCAGCCATTAACCCATTCGACTACCACCGCAGATATTCACATCAAGTTGGAAACTTTGGAAAGCCTGAAGTTCCGCGGGTAATTGTTGACCTGAGTAATAAGGAAGAAATCAAAGCGGCCAATCTTTTTGGGGCGGGCTACATGTATTCCGTGAGCTTAGACAAATGGAACATGACCGATCAGGCTTGTGACTACATATACACTGGGGATCAAGCACTTGATTTCGAAATTCCGGGAACATTAGGTGTTATTATGAATGCCTCAGCTTGGCAAGATACTGAACGTGTTCGCCATTACCCGGTGTGGAAATGTGAAGACTATTTTTCTGCTTCGCTAAAGCATCCATTATTGAATCTTGTTGAAGTCAGCATCCATGATTTAACTGAAGCTACATTAGAGCAATTCAAAGGAGATGCTTCGCTTGTTATTGTTTTAACCACTGCGAACACGCATGGTATGGCTGAACAACGGGCTGCATTTTTCAAGTTAATGCACGCCGGAATTACTGCCCCTGTGGTGATTAACAGAACTTACGAAACACTGGACGTAGACCATTTTCAACTGTATGGCCCAACAGATGCTGGCGCTCTGCTCTTGGATGGATTAGGTGATGGTGTGTGGTTCACTGCTCCTGGCATTCCACTTCAGGTGGTCAATTCAACAACATTCGGGACGCTGCAAGCCACCCGCACAAGAATATCAAAGACCGAATACATTTCATGTCCTAGTTGTGGAAGAACACTCTTCGACCTACAAGAAACCACGGCCAAAATTAGAACGGCTACAAGTCATCTGAAAGGCATTAAGATTGGAATCATGGGATGCATTGTCAACGGGCCGGGTGAAATGGCAGATGCCGATTACGGTTACGTGGGCACTGGTCCTGGAAAAATTAGCTTGTACAAGGAAAAGGAAGTGGTTCAAAAGAACGTTCCTGAAGACAGCGCGGTTGAAGCGTTGGTAGAATTAATTCGCACCCACGGGGATTGGGTTGAACCTGCGCAGCACTAAGCGTTATCCACTGCTGCGTTGGTTTCTTCTTCTGAAAGGTCAACGTCAGCTATGATTTCCTGCTTCGCATTGAGGCTTCTAAAGTAAGTGCGTTGCCTAACAATAATCCAGAGAACTCCTACCGTAATAGCCGCATCGGCAACATTGAAAATTGGCGGGAAAATCTCTCCTCCGCCTTCACCGAAGAAAGGCATCCAATCTGGCCACCTCACCGTAAAGTGAAGCATGTCTACCACATTCCCAAGAAGGGGGGCAGCGTAACCGCCAGACGCTGGCATGAATTCAGCCACTTGTCCAAACCCGCTCGCTGAGAACAGCACACCGTATATAGCACTGTCAATAATGTTTCCAATTGCTCCCGCAAGAATGAGGGCAATGCACGTAATGAACCCCTTGTGAGCGCCTTCCTTGGTAATTCTTTTGAGGTAAAGTCCAATGACCACCACGGCTGCTATTCGAAACAGACTAAGGATAATTTTCCCCCATTGGCCGGGCAGCTCTAGACCAAATGCCATTCCTTTATTTTCAATGAAGTGAAGTTCAATCAGCCCGTTGATCATGGGGATGTGTTCTCCCAGAGAAAAATTCAGCTTAATATACACCTTCACTAGTTGGTCTAGTGCAAGGACAAAGAAAAGGACAAGGAGGATTCGTTTGGACATAAGCAAAAAGGCCAGTTATTAGCTGGCCTATAGGTTGTAGTTTACTGATTCTGTTTCGCTTCGATGCTCAAAGTAGCATGAGGAACAAGGCGAAGGCGTTCTTTAGCAATCAATTTTCCTGTTTGGCGACAAACACCATACGTTTTGTTCTTAATACGTAGTAACGCATTCTCCAGGGAAATGATAAACTTCTCTTGGCGAGAAGCCAGCTGAGCAGTTTCTTCCTTGCTCATGGTTTCAGACCCATCTTCCATCATCTTAAAAGTAGGCGATGTATCGTCTGTTGTATTGTCGTCTTGATGCGATAAAGATCTTTTTAGTTGATCTAGATCTTCGCGAGCCAACTTTATCTTCGAATGAATAAGTTCTTCAAATTCTTTTAAGTCGGCATCAGAGTAGCGGTTTTCAGCCATTTCGTTGCATTTAATTCATTGTTTCAATTGATATTTCTGTAGAAACAGACTCATCCACCTCAATGGCGTGTCCGTTCTCCATCATATCTACTAACTCCAATTTCCCTGCCAAGGTTTCCTGACAAATATATTCGAAATTGTTTTGGACAGCATTTTCCACTGCCTCGTTGCGTTTAATACGAAGTGATATGCGATCAGTAACTTCCAGACCAGAGTCCTTTCGTAAATTCTGGATGCGATTTACCATTTCTCTCGCAATTCCTTCTTCTCTTAGAGATTCAGAAATTGTTATATCTAACGCAACAGATATACCTCCTTCAGATGCTACTAGCCAACCAGGAATATCCTGGCTTGAAATTTCCACGTCTGTCAGCAAGATATCCGTAGGGAAACCTTCCAAGTCAATTGAAGCCTTTCCTTGCTGTTCCAATTCAGCAATTTGTTCCTGCGTCATAGCAGAAACAGCGGCAGCAACCAGCTTCATTTGCTTTCCAAAGCGCGGGCCTAAAGCCTTGAAGTTTGGTTTAATTTGTTTGACTAGAACGCCGGTATCGTGCAAATATTCTAGCTCCTTCACATTAAGTTCGCTCAATATTAACGCTTCTACCTTTTTCAAACGATCTTCAAAAGTCGTGTCCAAAATTGGCACCATTATCTTCTGCAAAGGTTGTCTAACACGAATGCGTTCCTTCTTACGAAGACTTAGTACCATTGAACTCACTTTCTGGGCAATGCTCATTCGCTCTTCCAAATCTTCCTGAATGATAGCGCTATCAGATGCTGGGAAGTCTACCAAGTGAACAGAATCCAGTGTACTTCGTTTCGTGATGCTATTCAAGTCACCAAATAGCTTATCCGTAAAGAATGGAGCGATTGGCGAAGACAAGATGGCAATGGTTTCCAAGCACGTATAGAGTGTTTGGTACGCTGAAATCTTATCAGCATTGTAATCGCCTTTCCAGAATCTTCTTCTGCTCAAGCGAACGTACCAGTTACTCAGCTCATCAACTGTAAACTCTTGTATTAGTCTCCCAGCGCGGGTTGGCTCAAAATGCGCGTAAGCATCATCTACATTCGCTATAAGTGAGTGCAGGCGCGACCAAATCCACTGATCCAATTCAGGGCGATCTTGTAATGGAATGAGCTCTTCATTGAAAGAGAAGTTATCGATGTTCGCATACAGGGCGAAGAAGTTGTACGTATTATAAAGTGTGCCGAAGAATTTTCGTTGCACTTCTGTAATGCCGTCTTCGTCAAACTTAAGGTTGTCCCACGGTTGTGCGTTCGTAATCATGTACCAACGTGTAGCGTCAGGACCGTACTTCTCCAATGTCTTGAACGGATCAACGGCGTTTCCTAGACGTTTAGACATTTTCTGTCCGTTCTTGTCTAGAACCAACCCGTTAGAAACCACATTCTTATAGGCCACCGAGTCGAAACACATCGTTCCAATGGCGTGAAGTGTGTAAAACCATCCACGCGTTTGATCTACTCCTTCGGCAATAAAATCAGCCGGAAAGGCCTCGTTGTTATCAATCTTCTCTTTGTTTTCAAACGGGTAGTGCCACTGTGCATACGGCATGGAACCAGAATCAAACAACACATCAATTAGGTCCGCTTCACGAACCATTGGCTCTCCATTAGAAGACACAAGTACAATTTTGTCTGCATACGGTTTGTGAAGGTCGAAGGTGTTGTAATTCTCTTCGCTCATATCAGTCGGCGTGAAATCTGCTAGTGGATTTGTTTCCATCAATCCTGCAGCCACAGAAGCCTCACAAGCTGTTTTTAGTTCTTCAACAGAACCAATACAAATGCTTTCTGTGCCGTCTTCTGTTCGCCATATTGGAATTGGAATACCCCAGAAACGCGACCTACTTAGGTTCCAGTCGTTGACATTTTCAAGCCAATTCCCAAAACGGCCTGTTCCCGTACTTTCCGGCTTCCAATTAATGGTATTATTCAACGCAGTCATGCGCTCCTTAGCCGCCGTTGCTTTCACAAACCAGCTATCAAGAGGGTAATACAAAATTGGTTTATCAGTTCTCCAGCAATGTGGGTAGCTGTGTTCGTATTTTTCTACATTGAATGCCAATCCTTGTTCTTTCAACATGATGGCAATTTCAACATCTACCGATTTATCAGGAGCCGCAACATCTACGTAATATTCGTTCTTCACGTACTTTCCGCCAACCGGACCAACGTTCTCTATAAATCTTCCTTGAAGGTCTACCAACGGCACTCCATTTCCTTGGCCATCGTCTACCAACATTGGAGGTACTCCAGCATCTCGTGCTACCAGGGCATCATCTGCCCCGAAGGTAGGCGCAGTATGCACGATACCCGTTCCATCTTCAGTAGTAACGAATGCTCCAGGAATAACTCGGAATGCTTTATCAGTATCTTCCATTGGTGTAGCCCATGGTAAAAGCTGCTCATAAGTGAGTTCCAACAGGTCTGTTCCCTTGCACTTACCAATCACTTCAAATTCAACTCCCTTTTTCACCGGAAGGTGCTTCGCCATTAACGCTTCGGCCATCACAACTGTTTGCGCCTCATCGGTATACTTGTTCCGTGTATTGACCAACACGTAGTCTATCTTCGGCCCAACCGTAAGTGCTGTATTCGAAGGCAAGGTCCATGGGGTAGTTGTCCACGCTAAGAGGAACGCATTCGGCTCTACTGTTCCTTCAGTAGCGAGCTTTTCAAAGCGTTCACGGCTTGCAGTGCTGATCTTGAACTGCGCAACAATGGTAGTGTCTTTTACATCTCTGTAGGTACCTGGCTGGTTCAGCTCGTGGGTACTTAAACCAGTTCCAGCCTTCGGCGAATACGGTTGGATAGTGTATCCTTTGTAGAGCATGTTTTGGTTGTGCAATTGCTTCAACAACCACCAAACAGACTCAATGTATTTGTTCTCATAAGTAACATATGGGTCAGACATGTCAACCCAGTACCCCATTTGTTTTGTGAGGTTGTTCCAAACGTCTGTGTAGCGCATAACTGCCTTTCTACAAGCAATGTTATACTCTTCTACCGTGATTTTCTTTCCAATATCTTCTTTGGTGATGCCCAGTTCTTTTTCTACTCCGAGCTCTACAGGAAGACCGTGGGTGTCCCAGCCAGCTTTTCTGTTTACCTGATACCCCTTGAGGGTTTTGTACCGACAAAAAATATCCTTGATAGCTCGTCCCATCACGTGGTGAATCCCAGGAAGGCCGTTTGCTGAGGGAGGCCCTTCGAAAAACACATAAGGCTTCGCCCCTTCTCGAATAGAAATGCTCTGCTTGAATGTATCGTCATTCTCCCATTTCTCCATCACTTCCTTCGTGAAATGAGGAAGATTGAGTTGTTTGTATTCAGGATATTTTGAAGCCATTGGTATGCGTTTTTGAAGAGGGCGAAGTTACGGAATTCGGAGGGAAAATAGTAGTCACGAGGAATCCAGAGATGCGCATCAAAAAGTTGGAAGAAGATCTGAAAAGTGCGGGTGTGAGAAAAGGCCTACTTGCTTATAGGGCGCCAACCGACAAACCCCACCCTAGTTGAAGAGTAGAACATTCTGAGAAACTTTATTTCGATAACATGAAATCTAACTTCACCCTTTTCATGGCATCACTTTTATTCATAAGTGGTTCACTATTCGCACAAACTGATTTGCCTAATTTGGTTAAAAAGGCAGAAATGAACTTTGTAGAATTCGACTATTTCGATGCCCTAGACGGTTTCAATGCCTCTTTTGAGAAGTATCCTGAGAACCATTTTTGTCTGAGAAGAATCGCTGATTGCCAGCGACTGTTAGGCCTCATTGAAGACTCAAAAGCAAGTTACCTCAACTTGATTGAACTTGGCGGACATGACGCAATGGACTATTACTATTGTGCCGAGGTTCACAGGCAATTGGGCGAATACGAATCTGCACAATTCTACACCGCACAGTTCGAACAAATTGCGCCGGAAGATTCTCGCTCACAACTGGCGTTAGAAAACCCAACGTACTACGAAGAACTGGTAAAAAAGAACAACGCATATACTTCCACCGCATTGGAATTGAATGACATACGCTCATTGTATCCTCCAACAGGCTCAAAAGATTTGCTCATACTTCCTATTGCACAACTGAACGAAGAACCCTGGTTTCCGCACAAGAGGTACATCGCTAACTACGATTTATATGAGACCACGATGGACAAGAACTTCAATCTCATTTCGGCAGAACCGATGCAAGGCAGTGTGAACACGAAGTTTTCTGAAGGTCCTTCATGTTACGATTCTGAACGAGAAATCTTGTACGTAACCCGTTTTCTAACCCGAAAGCAACAGCCATCAATAGACGAAACGGGGAATGTGTTTTCAATGATTTCGTCGTATACAAAATCAGAAGAAGGCTGGGTTGAAACAGGCGACTTCCGCTTCGATTTTGGCATGTTTAGTTGCGCCTACCCTGCCCTTTCGCCAGACCAACAAACGCTTTATTTCAGCTCAAACCAAGAAGGTGGTGCTGGAAGAATGGACATTTACCAATGCGCTTGGGAAGGAGATAAATGGGGAGATCCCCAGCCGATGGATAACGGCGTGAACACTGAAGGAGACGAAATCTATCCAAACTTTTCTCCAACCGGAGAATTCAGCTTTGCTTCTGACGGTCACCCTGGCCTAGGTGGGTTGGATATTTTCTTTGTGAAAGAAAGTGGAGTCGTCAACCCAGGTATGCCCGTGAACAGTCCGAAAGATGATTTTGGTCTTGTATACATGAATGGCCAGTACGGCTATTTCTGTAGTGATAGAGATGCCAGTAGAAAAGGAGATGACCTGTTCTGGTGGGAAGAGCTTCAAGAAATTATAGACACCGAAATTGTGCTCATGGATATGGAGGGAAATCCGTTGTACCCCAACAAAATCACCATAACCAACGCGGCAACAGGCGAGAAAATGCTTACTTCTGGCCAACGCGGAAGTTTCACCGCAAAACTCAATGGAAAAGACACGTATGAGTTTGCTTGGACCCAAGATGATCAAGAACTTTCAATGAGCGCTCGTCCTAGTAGAAGTCTGATTGGGCTACGTTACATTTACAGCTCACCGCATGACGGCGTTTTCCTAGCTGACGCGAAGGTGACTTCCTATCGACAAGGAAACATCAAGAAAAAGCGCATACCAAATGAAAGTTGGGAGAGCAAAAACTTAACGAATAATGAGGCCTACTTAAGCCATACCAATTCTCCAGCGGAAACCTTCGTCTTGGCTGAATGGAATGGAGATGACTCATTAACACCGGGAGCTGGCAGCAGTATCTTTTTGAAAGACCTGAATACGGGGCAGCTTCAACGCTTCGAACTAGGAGCTGGCAACACCGCTGAATTTGCCTATCAGCAAGACCATGTTAACGCACTCACGTGGACAACACGTTCAGGAGAAGAAGTGGTGAAGTTCATCGAACCATCTGCTGAAGGCATTGGTGTTGTGTTTACAGACCATACGCAAGATTGGTCGTTGGTATTGAACAACACTTCAACCATGATTAACTCTGAAGACCCAGCAGTATTCCCAGAACTGGTGGCTTCTGCAGCAACAGGATTTGTAACAGCCAACATCACGCCAGAATACGAAGCGCTTGTGACCGCTGAAAGAAGTATTTCAACTACAACGGCAGGCACATCAATCAACTTGGGAGCGGTGTACTTTGGATTTGATAAGAGTGTTCTTGGCGAAAGAGAGCTCTCCAAATTGAAGCTACTCTTAGAAGAGCTAGATGACTTCTCAGATCTTCAATTAAAGGTTATTGCCTACACTGACTCACGCGGCAGTGCTGCCTACAACATGAAACTGTCAAAGCGAAGGGCTGCGAAGACCAAAGAACAACTCGTACGTCTTGGAATTAGCCCAGATCAAATTACCATTGAATGGGATGGTGAGAACCAACCAACGAACAATTGCACTGACGAGGCGCCGTGCCCAGACTTGTTGCATTTTAAGAACAGAAGGGCAGAGATTCACGTCTTGCTACCTGCAAAAGACTAAAAACACCTCCTTCTTAGAAGGAGCATTTCTACCATATATGAACAGAAGAGACGGCTTAGGCCGTCTTTTTTGGGTTTAAACAATTGAGCAGAAGTCTTTTTTATAAATTACAACTGTTTGTATATCAATTATTTATGTGTTTCGTCTGATTTTTTTGTAGGATTTGATAACCTTTTTGTAGGACAAGGGGTATAAGAACCTGAAAACCTACTTACACTACTATCTAACCTGACTTGATTATTAAAGTTAACGACATGAGAGAATCAAAGAAGTACACCCGAAAACAGCCGCTGCAAGGCAATAACATTTTTGTTGAACCTGCAAGCCTGATTCGCGTGTAGTTCGAGAATTCTCGAAGCTCATAAACTCTTTACCAATCATTAAGTAACATAACCCCGCAGTTGTGAATAGTCTCGTACACTCTACATTTTCGGCTCTTTTGAGTCAAAACAAAACGTTTTTTAAGACGTGCATCCTGCTTCTAGCAGCGCTCTTTATCGTGTCCAACACGGCACAAGCGCAAACTAGCTGGACAGAAGACGCATCTGGTTACAGCATCGATCTCGCTGGTGATAAAGACGGAGGGCATGCCTTCTGTGATTACGACCTAGACGGTGACTTTGACTTGGTGGTTAACCGAACAAATCGTTCGTACCTCTACCGCAACAACGGCAATGGTTCTTTTACCGACATGACGAATGGCAAGGCTGCTGGTCTTACTTCGGCTGGAAGAGAGCGCTGCGTTGTATGGGGAGATTTAAACAACGATGGTTGGCCAGCCTTCGCAAGAAACACGCATTCAGGTGGAATCGAGGTTTACCTTCAAAATCCAACTGGAAATCACAAGTTTGGTGATGGCGTAGGCGGAAACACACCTCAAACCTACAATGCCAGCCAATCTGGAAACTTCGACCTAGTAGACGGAGTGAATACAGAAGGGATGGGCTTCATGGATTACAACGGGGACGGATATTTAGACATCGTGTTTGACAACCACAACTACGGGGTTGACATGCTTGAAAACGATGGTACAGGTTATTTCTTCCAAGTAACTGCTAAAGATGGTTCTTACGACGTGAACGACCCAAGCACATGGCCAATTGGTTTGGTTCAGGATGCAACCGACGGAGATTACTACATTTTGCAAGCGAACTACCCAAACATTGCTGGGGAAGAAAGACTTCAAATCAATACCGAAATTCGTCCGGCTGATTACCCATACCAATTGTATGAAATTGCACCGGCACCCATTACTAACAACGCACCAATTGGACAGGATGATGTTATTTTCTACGAAGAAAACGGCATCGTTTCATTCGATCCATTAGTAGATCATGGAAACGGAGTTGATGCCGACCCTGATGGAGACGCTTTGACGATTTTGAGCAGCTTCGGAACTGCACCAACACACGGTTCAGCTGCAGTGAACGCAGATGGGACAATCACCTACACACCTGATACCGATTTCATCGGACTGGATAGTTTGACCTACTTCTTGAGTGACAACCCACTTTATGCGGCTTCAGGATTAATTGACGAAGTAACTGTTTTCATTGTATGGGGCGGAAGTGACGACAACTGTGTTGAGGCCTTCAACCCATTTACATGGACACAAATTCCACCAAATGACGATGGTTCAGTAGGACCACTTCCACTGGGATTCAACTTTGACCTTTACGGAACTACCTATACGAATGTATACATCAACAACAACGGTAACGTCTCTTTTGACAACCCGTATTGGTGGTATTCTTCAACAGGATTCCCAATTGGCACACCAATGGTGGCGCCGTTCTGGGGAGACGTTGACACAAGAGACTGGTTAGCGAATGGCTACCAAGGAGAAGTTTGGTACTATCAAACTGCAACAGCACTTTACGTTACATGGGTAGATGCGGGTACGTACAGCGCCAACAATGCATCTGTAGACGATCTTGGAAACACCTTCACACTAGTGATGACCGATGGAAATGACCCGGCTCTGACACCTGGAAACAACGTAGCCTTCTTCTATGGAGACATGCAATGGACAACGGGTACGGCCTCTGGAGGTACGAACGGTTTTGGTGGAACACCAGCTACTGTTGGAATTAACGCCGGAGATAACGTCAACTACATCCTTATGGGGCTGTTCGATTCTGACACAGAAGATTACGATGGTCCTGGAGGAAATAATGATGGGGTAAACTGGTTAGATGATCAATGTTTGGAATTTGACGTTTCGGATGCTGGAAATTTCCCTCCGGTGGCACAAAATTTCCCATCTGGAAATGCTATCAACCTTTGCTACGGTGAAACACAGTCTTACAGCTTTGGATTCACTGGCCCGGAAACAGCTGAAACGGTTTCAACAATTGTGAACAACGGTGGTTGGGCTGGATTCACATTGGACAGCAATGTTGACGGAAACCCTTCATCAATTGACTTCACTATTACTGGAGATGCTGTTGGTTCATATAACCTTTCATTCAGCGCAACAGACAACAATGCTTCGCCAGAAACTACAATAATCAATCTTACAGTCAATGTAATTGATTGTGATTGTTCTGCCCCACCTGCTGTAACGTGTAGCTCAAACATTACTGTCAATGCCGGAAACGGGCTTTGCAATGCCAACGTTTCCGTTCCTCAGCCAGATATTAATCTTGCTTGTCTTGGGTCTACTGCCATTGAGTTTGATGGCGCAGACGATTTCGTAGACGTAAACGACCCAATTGTTACTGATGAATTCTCAATCGAATTCTGGTTTAAGCCAGCTTCTTCGAACTGGGATGGTGTGCTTTTCGATATGTCTGAAGACGCTCCTTTGAATGGTGTTGCACAGCGTTATTTTTTCATTGACGCCTCTGACAGTGATATTCGTTGGATGTTTGAGTCTCAGAATGACAACGACATGCAAATTGACGTTGCCTATGATTTTAGTGCAATTCAATGGTACCACGTTACAGCTACTGGTAATTTCAATTCTTCGGGCCCACATGAACTTTATGTAGACGGAGTTCTTATTGGAACTAGCAACGCTACGGTTAACGGTAAGCCAAACAGCTACGAATCACCTCGAATTGGAAACTTCGGCTCAGCTTATGCAGTGGATCAAAATGCCTTCGAGGGTACAATGGATAACTTCAGAATTTATGACATCCAACTTAACGCGACTCAAATTGACGAAGTAAAGTGTGGTAACATCTCAAATGTTGCCTCAAACATCACCACGTTCCTTGATTTCGAAGACGGTGCTGGAACTTCAGTTGGAGACGTTACTGCTTATGGTAACAACGGACTTCTCACAAATATGGACCCTGCTACGGCATGGGTAGCATCTGATTTAACAACTGGATGTGTAACGATCGTGAACGACTATACAGGTACGGCGAGCGGAATCGGAAACTATCCTGTAGGAACCACAAACATTGAATGGACGGTTACTGCAGGAAACGGAGGGGTTACTACATGTAATCAGTCTGTAACGGTAATTGACAACCAAGACCCTACCATTTCATGTGCTGGCAACGTAACGGTTGGAACGGATGCAGGAGACTGTTTCGCAACAGTTTCATTAACTGCCCCAACTACAAACGACAACTGTGGTGTTGCTTCGGTAACAAACGATGCACCAGCTACTTATCCAATTGGTACAACAACAGTTACATGGACTGTAACCGATACTGCTGGAAGAACAGCAACTTGTTCTCAGAACGTAACGGTTGCGGATAACGAAAATCCAACAGCTGTTTGTCAAGACGTAACAGTTGCTCTTGACGCTTCAGGAAATGCAACATTAACCGCTGCAGATGTAGATAACGGATCATCTGATAATTGCGGCATCGCTTCGATTTCAATTGATGAGACTTCATTTGATTGCGCTGACTTAAATGGCGGATTGGTTGTAACTAGCTCGAATGGTTACGATGTTACCATCAACGTCAACGCAGTCAACATCAACGCAGCGTCAATGAGTTGTGCATTTGGCTACAGCTACACCGTTGATTTAGATTACGACGTGACTTTTTCTGGAACGAATATCCCTGCCAACCTATACACCTTACAAGGTACGCTCGGATGCGGTGCCAACAGTCAATTCTTCACGCTACCTAATAGCGGAGGAATTGGAACAGTTACTTCGGCGAATGCTTATTCTAACAACACCGATTGTGCTACTGCGACGCCTGCATCATTGGATTGCAATTCGATTTCAATCCAAATCGAAGGACCTGGAATTAGCGCTACTACCCTGCCTCTCCTTTCTGGTAATTTAGTAACCTTAACCGTTACTGATAACAATGGAAATACGAATACATGTACTTCTAATGTAACGGTTGAAGACAACATCGCTCCAACTGCGAACTGCCAAAACATCACGGTTCAATTGGATGCTTCTGGTCAAGCAAGCATTACATCAGCAGATATTGACAACGGAAGTTCTGACAACTGCGGAATTGCAACTTATTCATTGAGTCAATCAAACTTCAATTGTTCTGATCTTGGCGCGAATACAGTTACATTGACTGTTGAAGACGCTAGCGGAAACACAGATACTTGCAATGCAACGGTAACAGTTCAAGATAACATCAACCCAACGATTTCATGTTCTGGAAACGTAACTTCGAACACGAACAACGCAGGATGTACAGGTGCGGTGACCATTTCGGCACCAACAACCAATGACAACTGCAGTGTTGTTACCTTAACGAACAACTTCAACGGAACTTCCAATGCTTCTGACAACTACCCTGTTGGAACAACAACGGTTGTTTGGACTGCAACTGATGCAGCTGGGAACACGGCAACATGCTCTCAAACAGTAACAATCAGTTCTACACTTTCTGCAAATGCTGGAGCTAACTTCTCTTTCTGTGAAGGAGAAACAGGCACACTATCAGGTGCTGCTTCAGGAGGAAATAGTCCTTACACGTATTCTTGGGATAACGGACTTGGAGCAGGACAAAACCAAAACATTTCGCCAGCACTTTCTGCTTACGCGAACGAAAGCACTACTTACGTTCTTACTGTAGCAGACGCAAATGGCTGTACGAATACAGATGCCATTACAATCACGGTTATGTCAAACCCTGATGTGGCTGTTAGCACTGTTGATGCAACATGTGGAGCATCTAACGGGTCGGTGACATTCACATTCGCTAACCACCCAGACCGTTCAAGTATTGAATTCAGTCTTGATGGAGGCTCGTCTTGGGAAACTCAAGTGGCTGACAACGTTGGATCTGTTACATATTCATTGCCTGGGGGCACTTACAACTTCGCTACACGATGGGGTAACAACGAGTGTGAAATCGATCTTGGCTCTTTCA
Source organism: Flavobacteriales bacterium (assembly GCA_029245065.1). Classification (GTDB taxonomy): domain Bacteria; phylum Bacteroidota; class Bacteroidia; order Flavobacteriales_D; family Sanyastnellaceae; genus JAQWQB01. The sequence goes on from JAQWQB010000049.1 coordinate 22,238, forward strand.
CCATTTCAGATATTGACACGACAAACCCTACTATTTCTTGCCCTTCAAACATTACAGCTTCTACGGCAAGCGCTGGATGTACCGCTTCGGTAACAGTTCCAGTACCTTCAACCAACGATAACTGCTCTGTAGCATCTGTAATCAATGATTTCAATGGAACTGGAAACGCATCAGGCACTTACCCACTTGGAACTACCACAGTGACCTGGACCGTTACTGATTACAACGGAAACACAGCGCAATGCTCAATGACCGTTACTGTTGTTGACGATGTAAATCCTACCATCTCTTGTGCATCAAATGTATCTGTAAACACTGATTCAGGAGATTGTTTCGCAACAGTATCATTGTCTAATCCGACTACGAATGATAACTGTGGTGTTGCTTCAGTAACGAACAATGCACCGGCTACTTATCCTGTGGGAACCACTACCGTAGTTTGGACAGTAACTGACAATGCTGGGAATACAGCACAGTGCTCACAAATAGTTACTGTAACTGACGATGAAACACCAGCGATCACATGTGAGGCTAACTTGACACAAACTGCTGACGCAGGTATGTGTTCTGCAGCAATCACTCTTGATACGCCTGCTACTACTGACAACTGTTCTGTTGACACAGTTGTAAATGACTTT
>JAQWQB010000063.1 GCA_029245065.1 Flavobacteriales bacterium
CATCAATGGTGAAGTAGTCATTGCTTACTTCGGCACTTGGAACATGCGGTCCCAACGAATTTTAGATTCACCATGTTGCGCTTCGTTCTGTTTTGAGAACCACGTAAACACCGCTTTTCCAACCACATGTGATTCAGGAACAAAGCCCCACATTCTTGAGTCGGCAGAATTGTGTCTGTTATCTCCCATCATCCAGTAATAATCTTGAGCGAAGGTATACGACGTGACTACTTCACCATTGATGAGAATTTGACCGTCTCTTACTTCAAGATCGTTGCCTTCATAAACGGAGATAACACGTTCGTAGATAGGTAGGTTTTCTAAATTCAAGTCGTACGTTTTCCCTTTTGCAGGAAGCGTTACAGGTCCGTAATTATCTTGGTCCCACGTGTTGTAAGGAGCTTGAAGGCTATTCGGAAATACAATCAGCTGCCCTTGGTTTGACGCTTGCGATTCTAAAAACATCGTATCCACCACATTTAGCGCCGTCAATTGATCCACCTCGCCTTGCGTAAGAGCTACTTTTCCATAATTGACTCCATTTCTTTCTTGTCCGAAATCAACATTTGTCAAGCCTAGTTTTTCGATAATTTTAGAAATCATCTCAGGATTTTTCAACTTAAGGGTGTAGTTGTATTGGAGTCCGTCTGGGTTTTCCATTGCTTCTCCATCAAGGAACACTTGGCGGTCTCTAATTTCAATTGTTTCTCCTGGTAGAGCAACACACCGCTTGATGTAGTTCTCTTCTTTGTCAATTGGTCTGGCTTTGATGTCAGCTTTTAACTGTTTTTGATAGTAGGCCTTGGCACGCTCGTCATAGGTGACTTTATCAGCAACGTATGCTTCAGGTGAGCCTGCCATTTGCTTTCCTACGTTTCGCAAAAGGGCGTAGTAATCGTGTCCTGCAGTGCTAGGGTGCGCCACAACACTATCACCATGAGGAAAGTTAAATACCACCGGGTCATAACGCTCAACATCGCCGAATCCAGGAAGTCTGTAGTTTGGCAACTGAATCCATTCCAGGTACGAATTGGTCATGCCTCCTGGTATAGCGTTGTGAATGAAAGGAAGCGAAAGTGGCGTCTGTTGGATTTTCGGTCCGTAGCTCATTTTGCTCACAAACAAGTAGTCTCCAACCAACATGGACCCTTCCATAGAGCCTGTCGGAATGGTAAATGCTTCGAAGAAAAAGCTTCTGATAACGGAAGCGGCTATCACAGCAAATAGAATTGCTTCGCCCCATTCACGCTGGAATGATTTTTTCCTGTTGGTCCAATCGCGAGGTCCAATGAACTCAGCCTCTTTTTGTCGGAAAGACAAATCGAAAAGCGCAATCCAAGGAAGCCCTCCAAAGAACCATTGTTCTTTCATACTGCGCTTATTGAAAGCAATGCCTGTTTCGACATTCAAAATTGTCAGCATCAATAAATTGACACCAGGAACAAGTAAAATGAATACCCAATACCATGGACGCTTGAGCATTTTCAACCAAGTCAACCATTGAAGAACAGGGATAAATCCGTGCCACGACGTCAATCCAGCTTTCTTGAAGATGCCGGGTAGGGTAATGAAGTACTGCAGAAACAGTAAGACAATGATGATTTCGAAAATGTTCATCCAATGGTATTTTTGAGCATGTCTCTCATGGTGAAAACGCCTTTCTTTTTCTGCACCCATTCTGCTGCCAGAATAGAGCCTAAGGCGAAGCCATCACGAGAGAAGGCCTTGTGTTCAAGTGTTATTTGGTCTATAGATGAGGTGAAGTGTACTTCATGAGTTCCTTTCACATCGCCTATTCTTTCTGAGCTGATCTTCAGCTTCGTTTGATCTTCATCGTCATCAGTCCATTCTTCAAAGTCTGAGTTGTCCAAGACGATATCAGCAAGACTTAGTGCTGTTCCACTAGGCGCATCTTTCTTGGCGAGATGATGAATTTCGTGAATAGATGGAGTGTATTCTGCATAGTTTTTCATCAATTCTGAAGTGTACTTCAGCACAGATTGAAAGAGGTTCACCCCAATCGAGAAATTAGAAGCGTAGAACAACGCACCGTTTGCTTCGGCGCAGTTACCTTTTACTTCGTCTAATTGATTGTACCAGCCTGTAGTGCCCACCACAATGGGGGTGCCAGATTGGAATGCAGAATGAATGTTTTTCAGAGCAGATGAAGGTTCGGTAAATTCAATCGCTACATCAGCATCGGCTAAATCAGCTATACGCACTGGTGCTTTAGAAGTGGCTTTGGCAACAATCGTATGTCCTCTTTCGGTGGCGAGCTTTTCAATTGCTTGCCCCATCTTGCCGTATCCAATTAGTGCGATCTTCATGTGACGAAGTTAAAATTTCATGGTAAAATGAAGCCCAGGCCTTACACCATTGGCTGGCACGAGGGATGGGTGGATATTGAAAGTTAAATCTTCTCCAACATCGAAATGGAATAGGTGAGCGTCCACGTTGGCATCCAGCAGTTGTAATACATAGACTCCAGCCAAGCTCATCCAAGAGATGTCTAGCCATTTCCTATGCTGCTCCATTCCTTGTTGCAAAGCGCTTGTATCGAAGCCTGTGGTGTTTAGTGTTGAAGCGTCATCATCCAATTCGGCAATGAGTCCATCTCTATAAAAACGGTATTCCTTCGTGTTCCAATCAATGAAATAGATGCACACTCCGAGTCCAGCATACACAATAGGCATTTTCCAATACTTCTTATTGTAGGCTTGTCCGGCACTTGGGAGAACAGCGCTTAAAATAGTCGCTTTTCGAACTGAATGTTCTTTCTGAAGCACCAAGGTATCGCCTTCCAAAACAGGCGGCGCAACAACGGTTGTGTCTTGAGCATCTGCTGAAATAGTAAGACCAATCAACAAGGCAATTAGCAAGGTATGTAGGAAGCCTTTCAAGGAGTTAGTTTCTCAATAATTGAGCGTAAATCGTCTTCATCATTGAAGTTGATTTCAATTTTACCTGAGCCATCGTCTTTGGAGCGAAGTTCTACGTTACGTCCAAGTGTTAGGCGAAGGTCAGCTCTTAATTTCTGATGTTCGAACGATAAAGCAGACGACGATGTTGCCTTCTTAGCATTTGATGGCTTTTTGGTGCGAACCAGTTCTTCTGTTTTTCGCACACTCAGGTCTTCCCTCAATACTTGATTGAAAATCGCCATTTGCAGCGAAGCATTGTAGACCGTAATAAGTGCTCTTGCATGCCCCATTGTGAGTTTCTTCTCTATGATGGCAATTTGAATATCTGCAGGAAGACGCAACAGGCGCAGGTAATTGCTTACCGTAGCTCTGTTTTTACCAACACGATCCGACAACGCGTCTTGCGTCAGGTCACATTCTTCGATGAGTCGTTGGTATGAAATGGCGATTTCGATGGCATCCAGGTTTTCACGTTGGATGTTCTCTACAAGAGCCATCTCTAGCATCTCTTGATCATTCGCTGTACGAATGTAGGCCGGAATTTCTTCTAGTTCTGCTATTTGAGATGCACGGAAGCGACGTTCACCACTGATAAGCTGGAATTTATTCGCTCCAATTTTACGAACGGTAAGCGGCTGAATGATTCCCAACTCACTAATGGAGTGGGCCAGTTCATTCAAGGCTGTTTCGTCAAATTTTGTTCTAGGTTGAAATGGGTTCGCTTCAATTTGAGAAATCTTGAGCATGGCGATGGAGCCAGCAACATTTCCTATGCTTCCTTTTTCAATCGGTTTGGGTTCTGGCGTGTTTGAAGCATTATCCAACAGCGCACTCAATCCTCTTCCTAATGCTTGTCGCTTAGCCATTGCTTAAGTCGATGTATTTTTCATTATCCTTGATTCGTGTCATTTCATTCTTCTGAAGAATTTCACGTGCCAAGTTCAAATAGTTGATTGATCCTTTGCAGCTAGCGTCGTGCATGATAATGGTTTCGCCAAAGCTTGGCGCTTCACCAAGACGAGTATTTCGGTGAATAACGGTATCGAACACCATTTCAAGGAAATGCATTCTCACTTCTTCCACTACTTGATTCGCAAGGCGAAGACGGGTGTCATACATGGTAAGAAGAATCCCTTCAATTCCAAGTTCGGGGTTGAGCTTGCTTTGGACGATTTTCACCGTATTCAGCAGTTTCCCAAGTCCTTCAAGGGCGAAGTATTCGCATTGGACAGGCACAACAACACTATCAGAGGCCGTCAGCGAATTGACTGTGATCAGACCTAGAGAAGGGGAGCAGTCAATGATGATGAAGTCGTAATCGTCCTTTATTTGAGCCAAAGCATTGCGCATCATGTACTCTCGGTTCGGCATGTTGATGAGTTCAATCTCAGCACCAACCAAATCGATATGAGCGGGAAGCAAATCCAAATTTGGGTTCTCCGTTGAAATGATGATGTCACGTGGTTCAACGTCATCAACCAAGCATTCGTAAATACTTGTTTTCACTGTTTTCGGATCAACACCAACTCCAGACGTTGAATTCGCCTGAGGGTCTGCGTCTACTAACAATGTTTTATACTCCAACACGCCAAAGCATGCTGCTAGGTTGATCGCAGAAGTTGTTTTCCCTACGCCACCTTTCTGATTAGCTATGCTGATGATCTTTCCCATACTATACTTCTTTGCTTTCGCCGATTTTCATCAAGCTTAATTTCTTATCGTTTGAACGGAAGGCTTCAATGGCTTCTTCCTTATTGATTTCGATGAAGGGGAATGTATCGAAATGCATTCCAACCACATCGTAACAATCAATCATGTCAGAACAGATGATGGCATCTTCAACTCCCATGGTGAAGTTGTCTCCAATTGGAAGAATGGCAACATCGGGTCTCCAATACCTGCCAATCAACTCCATATCGAGGTGGAGGGCCGTATCTCCTGCAAAGTAAATGCGTTTGCCATCTGCTTCGATGATGAATCCACCGGGATTACCTCCTCCAGAGCCATCAGGCAGCGTGCTTGAATGCACCGCATTGACATAACGAACTGTACCAAAGTCGAAGGCATGTTTTCCTCCGTGATTCATTGGCCAAAGCTTTTCCAATCCTTTGGCCCCATACCAAGATACAATTTCGTAGTTACTTACAATTGTAGCCCCACTCATTCGAGCAATTTCCTCTGCGTCTGCCACGTGATCTTCATGACCATGGGTCAGCAAAATGTAATCTGGCTTCAGGTCTTCAATTGAAATGTGACTGGCCAATTGGTTAGGCTTGATGAACGGGTCAAAGAGAATGGATGCCTCTTTGGTCTCCAACATAAAACAAGCATGGCCGTAATAAGTGAGCTTCATTGATGATTGTTTTAACTTCGAATGAACGTCTTGACAGTAAATTTGTTGTTCCTTTGACGCTCCTCATTTAACCAGTAAAGATAGGTTGAATAGATGCGATTTTAGTAGAAAGTTATACACACGAAAAGGTGGATAGGAGGTTAATAAAATAGCCTCAAATTAGTGCAATATGATCACAGTAATTGTAGGAACAAATAGGCCCGAATCAAACAGTTTCAAGATTGGTAAACTGTACATGGAAGAGCTGAAATCACAAGGAGTTGATTCCCAAATGCTTCAGTTGGAGGATTTGGCGCCAGACTTCATCCATCAAGAAATGTACGGGAGGCGAACAGCGGAATTCGAACAAATCATTGCAACGTATATTCGGCCAATTACCAAATTTGTTTTTGTGATTCCAGAATACAACGGAAGTTTCCCCGGGGTATTGAAGGCGTTTATTGATTGCGTGCCTCCTGGAGAATTCCATGGCAAGAAGGCCGGATTGATTGGGTTGTCTTCAGGTGCCGCCGGTGCGGCAAG
>JAQWQB010000137.1 GCA_029245065.1 Flavobacteriales bacterium
GTTTATAGCATCGGAGCCTTCGGTGTGAATAGAGACAACTACAGATTGGATGTATGGTACAATGATCCTACAACAGGAATTGACCTGAACTACATTCCTCGGGAAGGCCTTAATGACCAACTGCTTCTCCAAATTATGAACTTGGATAAGTTGGATCAAAACACCATGCCGAATCAGGATGGATTCTTTGATTTTGTTGACAATGCCGCCACACAAGGGGGTACAATTCAAAGTCAGAACGGTCGAATTTATTTCCCTGTTGTAGAGCCTTTTGGTGAGCACTTGGCTGAGGTCATCGCAGAAGATGCTCCTGCTGAGCAAGTACAGAGCTTAATCAATACAATTGTATACCAACCACTATACGATTCGACGAAAACGGCCGCACAACAAATCCCTTCTTTGAACCGATTTAAGATCCGCGGTCAGTTTCAGTCTGCGTCAAGTTCAGAGATTTCATTGAACGCTTTGAACGTTCCTCAGGGGTCCGTTTCTGTAACGGCCGGTGGGGTGCGATTGGTTGAAAACCAAGATTACACCGTTGATTATAACTTAGGTAGAGTTAAGATTTTGAACGAAGGACTGCTTGATTCAGGTACCCCAATCAATATCTCACTTGAAAGTAATTCACTCTTTAATATTCAGCTGAAAACCTTGATAGGTAGCCGCTTTGACTATGAGCTCAACGACAACATGAACATTGGGGCTACCGTCCTCAACATGCGTGAACGTCCGCTGACTCAGAAGGTGAATATTGGAGATGAACCGGTCAACAACACCATCTTAGGAGCTGATTTCAACTACCAAGATGAATCGGAATTCATTACTCGTTTGGTAGATCGAATTCCATTGATTGATACCAAGGCAAAATCAAGCATTGATATTTCGGCAGAAGCAGCCTATTTGATTCCAGGTCACTCCAAAGCAATTGGTGAGGATGGAAATGCCTACATCGATGACTTCGAGGGGAGTCAGAGTGTGATCGACATTCGTTCAGTGAACCAATGGTTCATGGCCAGTACGCCTAAATTGCAGACCGACCTGTTTCCTGAAGGGAACGAAGAAGACTCACTGGTGTACAATTACAACCGTGCGAAACTCTCATGGTACGTTATTGATCCGCAGTTCTTCCAAGGGAATGGACTGACAGATGGACAGGTGAGCGCTGATGTAACGAGTGATCACCGAATGCGTGAAGTATTGGAAGGGGAGGTGTTCCCGAACAGAGAGCTCCCTGCCGGTACGCCACCATTGATTGCTACGTTGGATATGACCTACTACCCTGATGAGCGTGGGCCATACAACTACGAATTGCCAAATGGGTCGCCAACAATCTCTGCAGGGTTGAACGCCGATGGTACCTTGCGTGAACCAGAAACTCGTTGGGGCGGAATTCAACGATCGTTGGTCACAACCGATTTTGAAACATCGAACATTCAGTTCATCCAGTTTTGGTTGATGGATCCTTTCAATGATGATTCTCAGAATGTCAACGGAGGAGAGCTATACTTCAACCTTGGAAACGTTTCGGAAGATGTATTGAACGATTCACAGCTTTCGTATGAAAATGGATTGCCAAGTCAGAACCAGGAACTGCCAACGTTGGAGTCTATTTGGGGTGTTTATCCAGACCCTACCACCTTCAACGTAGTGAATGCCTTCGATAACTCGTCAGGAAACTACGTTTTACAAGATATCGGACTGGATGGATTGAACAGTCAGGACGAGCAATCGTTCTTTGATGAATGGTTACAGACTGTCCAGCCAGCGCTTGATCCAGCAGCATTTGCAGCATTTCAAGCGGATCCTTCTGCAGATGATTTCGAATTCTTTAGAAGTCCTGAAGCACAGTCTCAAGAATTTAACATCCTACGTAGATATAAGAACTACAACGGATACGATGGGAACTCGAACACGGCAACACCAGATGGTTACCCGATTGCACAGACGACCATTCCAAACACCGAGGATATCAACCAGGATATCACCTTGAGTACTATTGAAAGCTACTACCAATATCAAGTGTCTCTTCGTCCACAGGACCTAGGAGAGCAGAACGTTGGTAACAACTACATCACTGATAGTTTCGAGCAGACTGTAGAGACTAGAAACGGTGAACAACGTACAGTCAGATGGTACCAGTTCAAAGTGCCAATCACTGAATACGACAAGCGTGTGGGTGGAATCTCTGACTTCCGTTCGATCCGTTTCATTCGAATGTTCATGAAGGGGTGGAGCGAAGAAGTAACACTTCGTTTTGCACGACTTGAATTGATCCGTGGTGAGTGGAGGCCATTCCTAGGATCATTGGAAGGGCCGCAAGAAATTGAGCCGGGAGATCCCGATGCAACAACATTCAATATTGGTGCAGTAAACATTGAAGAAAACGGTAACAGAGAACCGGTTCCATACCTTATTCCTCCTGGAATTATTCGTGAAATCGACGTGGGTACAGCTAACCAACGACGTTTGAACGAGCAATCATTAGCGCTTGAAATATGCAATCTTCAAGACGGTGATGCGCGAGCAGCCTATCGAAATGTGAATTTTGATATGCGATTGTACGATAAACTCAAAATGTACATCCACGCCGAGGCAGGACCTGATGGTATGCCGTTGGACGACAATGACCTTACTTGTTTCGTTAGATTGGGTAGTGATTTTGATGAGAATTACTACGAGTACGAACTTCCGATGACGGTTACGCCTTGGTTCTCGAATGATGAGGACGAGATTTGGCCTGAGGACAACGATATGGAGATTGAGTTTAGTAAGTTCCAAAATTTGAAGCTTTCTAGACCATCTGGCTATCCTTCGTTCCAAGTCTTTGAAGAGTATGATGGCACCGCTCGTATTCGAGTGAAAGGAAATCCAAACTTGGCGAACGTCATTGTGTGTATGATTGGTATCCGTAACCCGGAATCTGATGATAACCCGTTCCAAGCTTCTGATGATGGTTTGGCGAAATGCGCGAATGTGTGGGTGAACGAATTACGTTTGACCGATTTTGATGAAAAAGGCGGTTGGGCTGCTGTTGCCAGAATGAACGCGACCTTAGCTGATTTCGGTTCTGTGTCTGTTGCCGCTAACATGTCTACTCCTGGTTGGGGTGGACTAGAGCAACGAGTTCTTGAACGTCAGCGAGAGACCATACGTGGTGTAGATGCAAATACAACCCTTCAACTTGGGAAGTTCTTCCCTGAGAATTTAGGGCTACAGCTACCAATGTATCTTGGTTATTCTGAAACGGTGAGTACGCCACAATTCGACCCATTGCAACCCGATATTGAATTGGACAACAATGAACTGACACCGCAAGATCGAAAACGAGCTCAAAGCATTGTCAAACGGCGTAGTATCAACTTCACCAATGTCAGGATCAACCCTACCGGTGACGGTGGTGCAGGTAAGACCAAAGAAAAGGCCGGTAAAAAAGATGCTGATTCCAAAGATGACGGCGGTAAAGGAGGAAAAGTTGGCAAAGATTCGAAGTCCAAAGAAGACAAAGATCGATTCTACGACATCTCGAACTTTAGTTTGTCTTATGGTTACAACGAAGTGTACATCAGAGACATCAACTTGGACTTCCAGTTGACGAAGAACTATACCGGTGGATTGAATTATCAATTCCAAAACAAGCCGAAAGAAATAAAGCCTTTTGCAAAAATTGGTTTTGTGAAAAAGAGTCCGTTGTTGAAATGGGTGAAGGATTTCAATTTCTACACTGGAATTAAGAGCTTCTCGTTCAACACACAAATGGACCGTACGTACGAGACGAGCCGAGTTCGAAACAATACCGAAGCATTATTCGGTGTGGAGTCCAATGTCCTAATCAATACACAGGTGTTGAAGACGTGGAACTGGACCAGGGCGTATAACTTGAATTACGACATTACGAAGTCGTTGAAGTTTGACTTTAGTGCCAACAACATTGCCCTCGTGGGTGAGCCAACAGGGGTTATTGACAAAGATGATACCGATTGGTATACCGCCTACAAAGACACGGTTTGGAATAACATCACAAACTTTGGAGAAACCACGAACTATAACCACACGACATCGTTGAGTTATAAGTTGCCGTTGGACAAGTTGCCATTGGTGAATTTCATCTCTTCCGATGCGCGTTACCAAGCTAGTTACCGTTGGGATAGAGCACCGTTCTCTCAAGATTCTCTTGGAAACACGATTCAAAATTCACGTGCCTTGACCTTCAATGCGCAAGCGAATTTGGTGAACCTGTATAACAAGGTGGACTTCTTAAAAGAGGCGAATAGTAATAAGCCGAAACGGAATAACCGACAATCTCGAAACGAGGATAAGGATGGTTTCGGGAACGAAGAAGAGAAGGAAGAGGAACGCGAAAAAGTAGATCCAACGAAAGCCATCTTGCGCTTCTTAATGATGGTGCGAAATGTAAGTGGAACCTACCAGCGAAACGAAGGTATTCTCCTCCCAGGGTATACTCCGAATACACAAATGTTCGGAATGGACCCATCGTTCACAGCTCCGGGAATACCATTCGTTATAGGCCAGCAGAACACAGACCTCCTGGGCAATCCTTCAGGCAACTTTGCCTTGGACGCCGCTGAAAATGGCTGGATTTCGAATTCGTCTTTCCTCAACCAGCAGTATACAGAAACATATCAAGAGACTTGGAATGTACGTGCGAACATTGAGCCAATCAATCACCTGAAGATTGAGCTTACTGCCAATAGACAAGAGGGTAGAAGCAAGAATAGTTTCTTCCGTTTTGATGAGGAACTGGGTGAGTATGATTTTCAATCTCCTATGGAAACAGGAAACTTCACCGCCTCGATCAACACGTGGGCTACGGCTTTTGTCAATGATGACGCCGACTTTAATAATGAGGTGTTTGATCAGTTCTTATTGAATAGATTGGAAATTTCAAGTCGTTTGAATGATGAAGCATACCAGCTTGCTGACCCAGAAGACAATGGCTACTATTCAGGTTGGGGTCCAACTTCTCAGGAAGTGACGATTGCTGCATTCATTTCAGCTTACACTGGGCAGGATGCATCTGAAGTGAATCTTGATCCGTTTAAGACGAAAGTAGCACCGAACTGGCGTGTAACATACGATGGGTTGACGAAGTTACCGAGATTTAAAAAGCGTTTCAAGCAGTTCAACATCTCGCATACGTACCGTTCAACAATGACTGCAAGTTATGTGACCAACTTGAACTACGAGCAGAACGCAGAGGGACTTCCTACCGCTGTTGATCAAAGTGAATTCGGAAACTTCATATCTGACCGTCAGATTTCAACGGTAACCATCAGTGAACAATTGGCTCCGTTGATTGGATTTGATATGACCTTGAAAACACAAGGGAAGAATGACCCACAGATCAGAGTGGAAATGGGAAGAGATAGAACACTCGCTTTCGGGTTGTCAAACTATCAGATTACCGAAACAAGAGGAAGTTCTATTGTCCTCGGTCTAGGTTACCGTTTCACGGAAGTGAGAAACCCATTCTACCGCCAACGCGGTAACCTACCAGTGAAAATGTTGAAAGACACAGAGCTTTCCATTCGAGCAGATTTGACCATTCGAGATAATGCTACGGTGATTAGAAAGATGCAGGAACGTCAGAACCAGCCAACGGCAGGTCAACGTATTGTTTCGATCAAAACCACGGCAGATTTAGAAGTGTCAAGAAAGTTGACTTTGCGTTTCTTCTACGATCATCAGTTGACTCGTCCGAAGATTTCAACTTCGTTCCCAACATCGAATATTAACTCAGGAATTACACTACGCTTCCAGTTGACTCAATAAATAGTTAAACGAACGTTCGACAAAAATTCTATTTTTGTCGCAAAACCACGAGTAATGAATATCCCTAAAGAATTACGTTACACCAAAGACCACGAGTGGATTCGTGTTGAAGGTGACGTTGCCATCATCGGTATCACTGATTTTGCTCAAGGAGAGCTAGGAGACATCGTTTTTGTTGAAATCGAAACCGAAGGTGAAGAACTAGAAACCGAAGAGGTATTCGGTACCGTTGAGGCGGTGAAGACAGTCTCAGACTTGTTCATGCCTGTTGCTGGTGAGGTAACAGCTGTCAATGAAGATTTGGCAGATAATCCTGCTGATGTGAACGAAGACCCTTACGGTAAGGGTTGGATGATCAAGGTTAAATTCAGCGATGCTTCTGAGATAGAAGGATTGATGGATGCTGCTGCATACGAAGCACTTGTAGGTTAAGATGTTCTTACGGCATGCGATATGGTCCATTCTTTGGGCAATCATCATTGCATGTTTGTACCTCGCGCCAGGTGAAGATCTGCCCAACATGGATATGTGGGATTTTCTTCAGTTTGATAAAATTGGCCACATGGCCGTTTTTGGTCTGTTCACGTTGCTCTTGAAGGTGGCCTTGAAGCGTCAGACGAGCTTTCCCAGAATCAACATGAGAACGTCTTTGTGGACACTCATGGTTGCGGTTCCTTACGGAGGAATACTCGAATTTATTCAAGGAACGGTGATGCCAAACAGGCATAGCGATATCTTTGATTTTGGCGCGAATGTTGTGGGATGTATTGTTGGAATTGTTATTTATCGGCTTATTTATGGTAGGCTATGAATGAACGTCCAACAGATTTCCTTAAATTCACCGCATAATACCATAGACCATGGAAGTACGTAAAAACGAAGATGTAAACATAGACAACAAAAGAGGCGCTTGGACAGTGCTTGGTTTTGTTGGCGCTTTGGCATTGATTCTAGCTTCTATTGCTTGGACTTCTTACGATGTGCAAACAATCAGTAGCCTGGACTTTGATGTTGACTTAATGGAAGATGAAGAAATTCCTGTAAACATCATTACGCCTCCACCTCCACCCCCTCCACCGCAGCAGACTACGGTTATTGAAATTGTAGATGACGAAGAGGAAATCGAGGAAGAGCTTGAAATCGAAGATTTGGAGCTAGATGAGGATACTGAAATCGAAACGGTAGACTACGAAGAAGAAGTGGTAGAAGATGATACGCCCTTCATGGTAGTAGAAAACATGCCTGCTCTTGGTGATTGCAAGGACCTACGTGGTGCTGAAAGAGACCAGTGCACAAACACAGAGATTGTAAGATACATTGCTCAGAATACCACGTACCCACCAATTGCAAAGGACGCTGGTATTCAAGGAACAGTTTACGTATATTTCGTTGTTGATCGACAAGGAAAAGTGAAGGACGCTAAGGTCCTTCGTGAAGTGGATCAGCGCTTGGATAAGGAAGCACTTCGAGTTGTGAAGAGCCTTCCTGACTTCGAACCGGGCGAGCAGCGAGGAAAAGCGGTGAGCGTACAATATACTATCCCGGTGAAGTTCATCATACGATAAGATGAAGTTTCGCTCAATGGGTGAACACAATTAAACAATCAGGAGGGTTACGCAAGTGACCCTCTTTTTTGTTGTACAAACTTCCATGCTTGTTCCAATCGCTGAGGGCCCTCAATTACGCCGAAAGCAACGCCACTGGACTTCGCCCGTTGTAGGTACATTTCAAAAAGCAATTCGAGTTCTTCTTTGCTTTCGCGAAGCGGGTCTTCTTCCCATGGTAAGTCTGGCGAACAAACAAGAATCAAATCTACTTCTAGCTCTTGCTTCGTTTGATGAACCAATAATGAGCAGGAAGAAAAACGAACTTCTTCCCAAATTTCAAGGACGAATAAATCCGTGTCAAACACGCAGTTAGCACCTGTTGATTGGGTAGCTTCCCTCATCCATTCAATTTGTCCATCAACAATGCGATTGAAATCTTCTAGGGTATAGTCGGGCGTGTTTTCTTGTAAATCGAAACGTGCGAACTCTGGCGTATAGGAGCATTCAAGCACTTCTGAAAGCGCTACAGATAATGCGCTTTTACCACTGTTTTCCGGACCTGTGACTACAATTTTCATGTTAGTAGAAAATTGAGATAGAGTCAAAATACCCGTCGATTGCCATAATGAGGTACAATACAAAAAGGAGCGAAGCCAAGTACATTTTGCGGAAGGCATAGAGGAAAATGGCCACGAAGTCAATCACGATCCAATAGATCCAATTTTCATGAATGTACGTTAGCATTAGCCAAGTGGCTATAAGGCTGAAGACAGTAGTGAACGCATCTAAATAAGGTGTTGCGGCATCGGTTCGAGATTTCAGCACATAGCCTAATAGTGCAACAAGAACGGAGCCTCCAAGTAGGAAAGGCAGTTGTTGGGCGAAGGTGGTATGTTCAATTCGCCAATCGTCTGACGTTAGAAAGTACCCATAGACGGCGAACAACACGTAGAATAAATGGAGTGCACTTTCGGCGTATATTTTTTTATTCCAAGTTAAGAGCATGAAAATGACAGACCCGAAAAAGGCGGGGATATACACCAAGGAGATATCGCCTCCTGTTGCAGAAAATCGAATGTAAAGAAAAGTATAGGCTAAGCTCAGAAGCACTGCAATTGCTTCACCAATAAATTGGAGTTTAGTGGACGTAGTCAAAGGCTTCTTTGTTTAGAAATTTGGCTACGAAAACATTTGTTTGGTCTTCTGCCATGATGGGTTTCATTCCATTTTCAAGCAAAGCGAATAGAGTGCTGTAAGGACCTTGTATCATGGTGCTCATGCCGTTGGTCTTTACCTTGATGTCAGGGTGATTCTGCAAGGTGTCAATGAATGCTAGAACTTGTTTTTCGTAGGATTCATGCAAAGGATAGTAACTCAATTCAACGGTAATGGTCATGACGCGAAAACTTTGCGCAAAGGTACTTATTCTTCTTCGCTATCATAGAACGTGCAGTTGCACGGAGGAGACAGCTTCAGTTCCGCAACTGGAATCAAGGTTTTGATTCGCTCTTGCTCTTGGACACTCATCTCGTTGTGAAGTAAATCAACCAGTGTGAGCTGTTCCATTCGAATGAGGGACGAAGGATAGTACCCAATCACGTTGCTCCAAAGGATCAGCTCCTTGAGGTTGATCAGCCGATGTATTTCATCAGGAATGCGATCTACCTCGTTATCTGACAAGTCTATTCGAACAAGGCTACGCATGTTGCACAGAAAATCAGGAAATGACTCTAGCTTGTTTTTCGAAACAGAAATGGCCTGTAAGTTCTTCAGCTTGCTGATTTCTTGTGGAAGGCTTTTCAACTTATTTCGATCCAGAATAAGTTCTTGGAGCGATGAAAGGGTGCATAGTTCTGCCGGAATTTCTTTGAGTCCTGATTTAGTGAGGTCTAGTCGGTAAACCGGAAGATCAGCATTCAGCGCCGCTTCGAGTGTGTAATAGACTTTTGCCGTGTCCAACATTTCAAACGGCACGTCTTGCGCCCGAATGTGGGCGGAAAAGAGTAGCAGTAAGAATGTGCAGACGTATTTCATTTTACTAAGGTACCTAAGGCAGTTGTTTTGTCTATTTCCAATTGTTGGATGAGTTCTTCTTTGCTTCCAAATTTCTTCTCATCTCGAATGCGTTGGACGAATTCCACTTGAATTTCTTGTCCGTATAAGGTCAATGAAGCATCAATCAAGTGTACTTCAATTCTCAACTCGTCGCTGGCGGTAACGGTCGGTCGCTTGCCAATGTTGAGCATTCCATTGAAGTGTTTTCCTTCTGCAATCACCTTTACAGCGTATACTCCTGTAGCTGGTATAATTTTTAATTCATCCAGTAGTTGGAGGTTCGCAGTGGGAAATCCGATGGTTCTTCCTATCCCATCCCCTTCAATAACGATGCCAGCGAGCGGATAGTTGTATCCGAGGTATGAATTTGCCGTAAAAATATCTCCAGAAGCAATCGCATTTCGAATTTTCGTGCTGCTCACATTGGTGTCTTTGATCATCTGAGCTGGAATCTCCTCAATGTTGAAGTTGAACATTTCGGCGAAGTTGTTCAGTAGGGTGAAGTTTCCTTCCCGGCCTTTGCCAAATCGATGGTCGTAGCCCACAACCATGGTGTGAACGCCAATGCCTTCAACCAATAATTCGCGGACGTAATCCAGCGCGCTCCGTTGAGCGAATTCTATCGTAAAAGGTTGAATAATCAAGTGGTCTACGCCACATTTCGCAAGTTGTTCGATTTGTTCTTCTCGGGTATTCAACAGTTTTAATCCGTGGTCATCTGGGAATAGAACCATTCTTGGGTGGGGCGAAAACGTGAGTAGAACCGTCTCTCCGTTGACTTCGGAAGCAATTTCCTTCAGTCGGGATAAGATATGATGGTGACCTACATGAATGCCGTCAAAGGTACCAGTGGTAACAATAGGGCGATCTACCCCTTCAAACTCGCGAACGCTTTGATATACTTTCAAATCAAGAGAACTCCTTGCATGGCAAATATAGCTCATTTGGTGTGAGCGAACTGTTGGAAATAAAGAACTGTCCACTTTTTTTGAACATTCATTGTTTAACCGCATGATTCATCTTACTTTTGCACCCGAATTTAGACCCATATAAACCCCGTCTGAATATGGCTAACACAATTGGAAAAGTCTCACAGGTTATTGGACCTGTTGTAGATGTAAGTTTTGAAAACGCTGATACGCTCCCGAATATCTACGATGCGTTGGTAATTAAGCGTGCAAACGGAGAAGAATTAATTCTAGAATGTCAGAAGCACATTGGAGAAGATTCAGTTCGTGCCATCTCTATGGACTCAACTGAAGGACTTCAGCGTGGAATGGCTGTAGAAGCACAGGGACACGCAATCACAATGCCTGTTGGTGATAAGATCAAAGGACGTCTTTTCAACGTAGTTGGAACGGCCATTGATGGTATCGATGACATGACAGGCGAAGGTGGAAACCCAATTCACCGTGATCCTCCTCGTTTCGAAGACCTTTCTACTGCAACGGAAGTTCTTTTCACAGGAATTAAGGTAATCGACTTGATCGAGCCTTATGCAAAAGGTGGAAAGATTGGATTGTTCGGTGGTGCCGGTGTTGGGAAAACAGTATTGATTCAGGAGTTGATTAACAACATCGCCAAAGGATACGACGGTTTGTCTGTATTCGCAGGTGTTGGTGAGCGTACTCGTGAAGGAAATGACCTTCTAAGAGAAATGATTGAGTCTGGTATCATCAAGTACGGTGATAACTTCATGCACTCAATGGAAGAAGGCGGATGGGACCTTTCTAAAGTAGACAAAAATGAATTGAAGGAGTCGAAAGCGACATTCGTTTTCGGTCAAATGAATGAGCCTCCAGGAGCACGTGCTCGTGTGGCACTTTCAGGACTTACAGTTGCTGAGTACTTCCGTGATGGAGATGGTACTGACAACGGTGGAGGTCGTGATATCCTTTTCTTTATCGATAATATCTTCCGATTCACACAAGCAGGTTCTGAGGTGTCAGCACTTCTTGGACGTATGCCTTCAGCGGTAGGTTACCAGCCTACACTCGCAACGGAGATGGGTGTGATGCAGGAGCGAATTACTTCTACCAAGCGTGGATCAATTACATCTGTACAGGCCGTTTACGTACCTGCAGATGACCTTACCGATCCAGCACCGGCAACAACATTTGCCCACTTGGATGCAACAACAGTACTTTCTCGTAAAATTGCTGAGCTTGGTATCTACCCAGCGGTAGATCCCTTGGATTCAACATCACGAATTCTTTCTGCGGAAGTAGTAGGAGATGAGCACTACGATTGTGCACAGCGTGTGAAGGAGATCCTTCAGCGTTTGAAAGAGCTTCAGGATATCATCGCGATTCTTGGTATGGACGAGCTTTCTGAAGAAGATAAGCTTGCCGTTCACAGAGCACGTCGTATCCAACGTTTCCTTTCTCAGCCGTTCCACGTAGCTGAGCAGTTTACAGGATTGAAAGGAGTGCTTGTACCTATCGAAGATACCATCAAAGGATTCAACATGATCCTAGAAGGTGAAATGGATAAGTACCCTGAAGCAGCTTTCAACCTTAAGGGAAGCATTGAAGAAGTGATTGAAGCAGGAGAGAAAATGCTCTCTGAATCAAAATAAGAAACCATGAAAGTAGAAATCCTTTCACCAGAAGCAAGCCTATTTGACGGCGATGCAAGTTATGTATACCTCCCAGGAGCAGACGGGAGCTTGGGTATCCTTGACAACCACGCGCCACTCATCACTGCACTTAAAGCAGGAGAGGTAAAGCTGACGACTCAAGACGGAGAACAGAAGTTTGAAGTCAAAGGTGGAACGGTAGAAGTATTGAATAACCGTGTTGTTATTCTTGCCGAATAATCCTTTCGAAAATATAGTTCAAAAGCCCTGTTGATTTTAATTGACAGGGCTTTTTGTTTGCTTTCTACCTCGCTTCGAATTCAAGTGGCCATACATGACCATGATGGAAGCCATATAAAGTGGAATCAACGGAATCTTAAAGCGAACAAGGGCTCCGAAATTGGAGGTGGTCACACCAATCATAAAAGCAAATAGAATGGCGAATACGAAGCTGTAAAGAATCAATGGTTCGTCTGCGATGAGCCGGTAAATAACCTTTAGACGCAACCTGATTAAGACCAATAAGGTGATGATCATGATGAACATGTTCTCAGCGCCAGAGAGTAACATCACGGCATTTCGCGACTCCCAGAGAAAAGGCCTGTAAAGTCCTGCAACCACAGCCGCTGGGAATTTACCTACGATGCTGAATACCGTTGCATCGTATTCCCCAATGTCGAAGCTTGCGCCTTCGTAGTACTCCTGTTTCAAGTCGCGTTGGATGACCACTGCGGTTTCCAACGCTTTATCTGGTGCGAATTTGCCAAGTGCTCCTCCAAGCTGAGTAAGTGCGCCATAACTTCCTCCCAAAATGATGAGGTAAATGAAGGGAACAATTACATACCTGAAGTACTTGTTCTTGATCTGTTTTATTCGCTGATAAAAGAACCAGACCATGGTGCCTGGGAGCAAGATGATTAGAATGTAGGGCTTAATGGAAACTACCACTAGTCCAGACACCGCAAGCATTATCCACTTCACAAGTCGGCTCCCATGCTTGTTGATGATCATGTCAGTCGCAACGATGAAATAACAAGTTCCGGCCAAGGTGAATGAATCTTTTAAGATGCCAGAACCCCAAAAAATAACAGAAGGCATGAATAATATTGCAACGGCCAGGTTTTTATAAAATGCTGGGAAATACCTGACAAACATGCGGTACAACCTCCAAAGCCCTCCATAGGTTGCCAAAGAAATAAGCATCGTTGAAATGAAGTAGCTTTTTCCCCCTAACAACACAAATGGCACACAGAGCTTGATTACGGTTCTTGTTTTATCGTCGAAGAACATGTACCCCATCGGGACACCTGTGCGCGAATTGAACAGGCTCTTGATCTCAATGGTGCCGCCTCCCGCCATGGCCTCAGTGAAGGCGATGGGGTTCTCAAAAAGAAGGTTCACATAGGCAATTGCACATTCGAAATAGCTGGTGGTATCGCCTCCGCCATAGTACAAAACGTAAATGAGTGCGAAGAAAATTCCTCCACCTAGCTTAATCCACATTCCCGGCAAGAAATACTTCCAACTCGGATCCAGTGGACTCTTTTTTCGCACCACCTGCAAGCCTAAAATCGTCACCAAAATGAAGATGAAGAAGACCGCTGGGTATTCCCATGCTTGAACAGGTAGTTTGCCATATGTAAACGTTGGAATATTCATCCGCGGTGATGGTATGGGTCTCCTTTTAAAATGGTTTGTGCTCTGTAAATTTGTTCAGCAGCGAAGACGCGAACCATTTGGTGCGAAAAGGTCATTTTCGATAGACTCACTTTTTCTTTCGCTTTGGACTTGATCGATTCAGCAAATCCGTACGGGCCACCAATTAGAAATGCCATGTGTTTCAACCCTTGGTTTTGCCTTTTTTGAAACCAAACCGCGAACTGCTCAGAACTGTGTTCTTTCCCGTTTTCGTCCAGTAAAACCAAGTGGTCTACTGTTTCGAGAATCTTCTCTACTTTCTTTGCTTCAGCTTCCATCACGAGGCGGGTATCATGTTTTCCTGCCCTTAGTTTCACATCGTCCGTTTCAATGTAGGCGAAACGAATGTAGTGCGGAATGCGCCCTTCGTAAATAGCAAGACCTTCTCGAATCCATTTCTCGGTAGTTTTTCCTATTGCGATAAGCGTCACTTTCATGCGTGGAAGGTAGCGAAAGATGCCCGAATGTTAATTCTATGTTGAGATTTGATTTCCAAACTCGCTTGTGTTAGAAGATGGACTGAAATCCGTAAATTGTATTTTCAAGACGGTATTCGGGAGTTCTTTCAAAGAAAGGGCTCACAACCTAATTTTGGCTTGAATGTTGTATAAGTATCTCAAAATTAAAGAAGAATGAAATTGATTATGACCATGTGCATAGTGCTTTCTGGCTTTCTAGCCCAAGCGCAAAATGACGTGTCACAAAAAATAGCAATGGCACTTCAAAAAGGAGATGCTGCTGCAATTGGCACCTGTTTGGTGTCTTCCGTTGATCTGACCATCTTAGATGATGAGGATATGTATCCTGCGGATCAAGTAGTAACGAAGTTAGAGCGTTTTTTCGCCCAGAATAAACCAAGCTCATTTGAAGTAAAGCACGAAGGGACATCAAAATTGGATGACCATTTCCGAATCGGAGATTTAACAACCACTACAGGTGTTTACCGCGTGACCTACTTTATGAAAAAGGGGAAAGGCGGAATGAAACTGAAACAGTTGCGCATAGAAAAGATTGAATAACTCATGGCCTCACTTCGGTGGGGCTTTTTATTCGTATTATTTTTGTGGAATGGAAATGACTTTTGACCTCACTCAATTTATACAACTTGCCATTGCTGAAGACATTGGCGATGGCGATCACTCAGCGCTTTCTTGTATTCCTGCTTCTGCGCAAAAGAAGGCGCATCTGCTCGTAAAAGAGCCTGGTGTTTTAGCCGGAATGGAGATTGCAAGGGCTGTTTTTCACGAAGTTGATCCTTCGTTGGAAATGAGTGATTTGTTAAAGGACGGACAAGAGGTAAAGCCAGGAGATATCGGTTTTACGGTACAAGGAAATGCGCGAAGCATTCTTCAAGCAGAACGATTGGTGCTCAACCTTATGCAACGTATGAGCGGTATTGCTACCCGAACAGCTGGTGTGGTAAAATTGTTGGAAGGCACTTCGACCAGAATATTAGATACTCGGAAAACAACGCCCAACTTGCGTTATTTCGAAAAGTTAGCAGTGCGCATTGGCGGTGGTGTGAACCATCGGTTTGGGCTCTACGATATGATCATGTTGAAAGATAACCACATAGACTATGCTGGCGGCATTCGCGAGGCTATGGAGCGTGTTCGTGACTACCTATCTGAGACGGGCAGAAGCTTACCCGTTGAAGTTGAAACGCGCAATATGGGCGAAGTTCGTCAAGCGCTTGCCGAGGAAGGTGTTACACGAATCATGTTAGATAATTTCACCCCTGCTCAAGTGAAAATAGCAGTAGACGAAATAAACGGCAGAGTAGAGACGGAAGCCAGTGGGGGAATTACTCCTGAAACCATTCGTCCTTATGCAGAGGCAGGTGTTGATTTCGTATCTATGGGCGCCTTGACCCATAGCGTAAAAAGCCTAGATTTAAGCTTAAAGGCCATTCAGTAATCATGATTAGAAAGTGGTTGAACCAACTACTAGAATCGAGAATTGTCATTCGGATTCTAAATTTTGCCCACCGTATCAAACCTTGGGGTTTCGAAGGGCTGAGTTTATATTCTGTGGCCAAGTTTTTTGTTGAAGGTGTTCAAAAGGGGGCTATCGCTACACGTGCATCTGCCATTTCATTTCGCCTCTTCTTAGCTGTCTTCCCTGTGTTGATCATGCTGCTTTCATTGATTCCCATCGTTCCGATTGAAAATTTTCAAGAAGATTTGTTTGGGTTTATTCAGGCATTTTTTCCGGGCGATACCTTCACTTTGGTTGATGAAACAGTGACCGATTTGGTCAAGAAAAGTCACAGTACGGTATTTAGTGTGGGATTTATTCTATCTGTATTTTATGCTAGTAACAGCGTGAATGCCATCCTTCAAGGTTTCAACGGAGCCTACCATCTGGAGTCGAAAGGAAATCCTTTTATCATAAGAGCAATGTCTATTCTTCTCCTTCTTGGATTAAGCTTGTTGATGGTGATTGCCATATCACTTATCATATTTAGTGGCGTGGCTTTCGATAAGTTAATAGAGCTAGATTTAATGCATAAGGACTTGTTGTTCCTCGTTTCCTTGGCGAAATGGATCATCACATTTGTCCTTATTTATGCCATTATTACTGTCCTATACAACATTGGAGACTTGAAGAACAAGAAGTGGAAGACCACCTCTGCAGGTGCCACAGTGACTACGATATTGTTTATCATCACCTCTGTATTGTTCGCTTGGTTTGTCAATAATTTTTCTTCTTACAACAGGCTCTATGGATCGTTGGGCACGCTGTTAATTCTATTGATTTGGACTAATGTGAATTCGACTATTTTGTTGGTAGGTTTCGAACTAAACACGAGCATTAAAAAAGCGAAAACGAATGAATTACTTGCTCAAGCGTAATATGAAAGCGCTTCTCATAGTCGGTACATTTTTCTTCGCAACGGGTTTCATTCAAGCACAGAGCGTGTTGGGTGTTTGGAAGTCAATAGACGATGAAACAGGAGCCGTTAAGTCACTCGTGGAAATCTATGAGAAGGAAGGGAAGGTCTTTGGAAAGATCATAGAAATTCTAGACGAGGAAACAGAAGATCCTAATCCGATTTGCAGCAATTGCAAAGACGATAGAAAAGACCAGCCAATTTTGGGGATGGATATACTGCGTAATCTAGAGGCCGACGGAACTGAGTACGTTGACGGAACCATTTGTGATCCTGAAAATGGGAAGGTATACGATTGCAAGATTTGGATAGATCCAGCTAATCCGAATACGCTTATGGTACGCGGTTACCTCTATTTTATTTACAGAACCCAAGAATGGGTTCGGCAGGGAGATTCTGAAAAGTGATTTTTCAACTGAAGAGGTCATTTTAAAAGTTTCCAATAGCTAATAATAGAGGTTTTTCCAATGCTGGTAGTGCCCTCGCGGGCCCGCCCCCGCCCCCGCTCCGCCCAACCGAGCTCCACGAATGTACAACTGCATTTTACCGACATCCAAACAACGCCACAGAAAAAACAGGCACAACTTTATAACTGTAGCCAACTAGTGTATACGCGTAATTGAAACGGCGTGTGTTACGCTCCAACAAGTCGATTTCGGACCTATTTTCGCCCAATAAGCTTGCTTAATTCTGGAAAAAAGCCCCCTTTCAAAGCAACGCCTAACAACGTCAAAGTGATTAGCCCGCTCTTAACCAGAATGGCCACGAAAGGAGCGTCGGGAAACGGTTGCCAGAAATAGACCAGGAGACCGAGGCCTAGCATGAGTGCGCCAATGCCGTAATTCATGGTGAAAGGAGAAACATCGAAGTACTTTTTTACGAAAACCACTTTGGCCACATTGTAGACAAAGAAGGTGATGGCCGTTGCCATGGCTGCACCCATAATGTTCAGGTCGAAGAACCCCTTGTGGATGAAGAAATAATTGGTGAGAACCGTCAAGATGATCAGCACAATATTCAGTCGGAAATTCAACTTGAAATGCTTTGAGTAGACCAGTATACCGCCGCTTACACCTGTAGCCATCTGGAATAATTTCGACAGACCAATGTAAAACACGACCCATTTGCCACCACTGAATTTCTCAGGCAATAATGCCATGACTTCGTTGATCGATACCCAAATAGCAACGAATAGAATTCCTCCCAATAAAAACTGATTGAAACTACTTTGCTGATAGATCTCTTTGAGCCCCTTCTTATCATTGGAAGTGATGGCATTGGACACAAGGGGATTCGCAATGGAACTGATGGCTTTCTGCGGCAGCTGTGTGACCGATCCTATGTAAAAGGCGAGGGTGTAGTAGGCTACATTGTCTAGATCCAACAAGATCCCGATCATGACGATGTCCAAGTTGTTAACCACTATTCCAGCTCCACGATCAAGGATGGAGTACAAGCTGTAGGTGGCTAATTCGACTTTTTTCAAGGGGAAGGGCCCAAATCCAACGCGCATTCCACTTCTGACAGCATAGGCTAGAAGAACAAGTGTTGCAAGTACATAGCCACCTATATAAGCCATAAGAAGCTGTGGGAAGGTAAAGATGTCGAACCAAAAAGCGAGCGCCACCAGGAGGTACCACGATTTAAGAAAGGTCTCATTCAGAAACTGGTAAACGGTTGTCTTAAGGACAGCCGAGAGGTAGCCATTAATGGAATAGAAGAATATGAGTGTGGCCGATAAAAATACCAAGGCGCCCATGTTCTCTTTCAGGAGTGCCGCATTTTTGTCATTGACAAGCTGAATGGCTTCAAACCCGAAGGTTCCAAAAAGAATCATCAACAATGCGGCACCAACAACGGGTGCTAAATAGGCAAACCCCAAGAAATTCCGCTGATGTTTGGCGTCAGCAATTTTGGGGAAATACCGAATGATCATGCTCGGAATTCCGCCATGAAAGAACTGGGAAAAAATGAGAGCGTATGACGTTAAAACCTTCAAAAGACCCCATCCCTCTTCGAATTCGCTGAATGCTTGGGGCAACACAACGATGGTATTCAGGGCGCCAGCGACTGTTCCGACGAAAATCGAAAGCGCATTTTTTGTTGCTTGTCTTGCTAGTATCCCCAAAAAGGTATTTTTGTCAAAGTTGAACGAATTTATGAAATGTGCTACGTTGAGCACGTAAAATTGTGTGATGTATAAAAAGCTTCCCAAACGTCGGTACGAATTAACAATGGCATTCTTGCAGAAAGAATTGCCCGCGCCAGCAAGAATTCTTGATCTTGGAGTGCGCAACCCGTTCACTGAATGGATGGAAGAAGCGGGGTATGAAGTGGTTAATACGGGGGGAGAAGATTTGGACTTCGATCCCTCGAATGTTGCGGCCGAAGGATTCGATGCGGTGACCGCTTTTGAAATCATCGAACACTTGGTCAACCCTATGCCCATGTTGATGCAAATTAAGGCGCCCAAGCTCTTGGCTTCTATTCCTATGCGGTTGTGGTTTGCTCCCGCTTACCGAAGTTCAACTGATATGTGGGACAGGCATTACCATGAATTTGAAGATTGGCAGTTTGACTGGCTGATGGAGAAAGGAGGGTGGAAGATCACCAATTCAGAACAATGGACGGCCCCATCGAAACATCCGTTTGGCATTCGTCCATTTTTGCGTCAATTCACGAAGCGCTACTACATTGTGAGTTGTGAGCGAAGCAAGGAGTGATAAGCGTAAATAACGCTACTGTAAAATGAGTTGCTTTTTTTTTCATTGATTTCTAATCGAAGCGTCAAAGTATGAAATTCAAAACCCTCGTCCTCCCATTTATCGCAGGCATGGTATTTACCTTGGCGGTCATTGCTTTTTTGTCGTTCAGGCCTGTGCCAAAAGCTACGCCTGAAAACTCGCACGTGATTCAAGGGACGCTGGATTATTTCAGCACTGGCGATTCGAAGAGTGATTTGTACATCTACCTGGAACGCGATGAGCATTTTTATTACATGAATCGCGCAGTGGTGAACGGCATGGACCCCGTTGAACTTACTGAGAAGTATGAAGGCAAGGAGATTTCCTTAACCTACGTAGATCACTGGAGTTTGATGAATCCCAATTCCAACATCCGGCCAGTCATTGCGTTTGAATAGTGTCCACCTTGAATTCGTGTGATGTTGAAGCGGCTTGTGAAATGAGCTTTGAAGAACATCCCAACAATACCTCTGAAGCACATTTGAGTGCGTTGTTCGACTTAGGGTTTGAGCGTGTGAGCTACGGAGTGCAAGACTATGATCCCGAGGTGCAAAAAGCAATCAACAGAATTCAACCTTTTGAAACGGTAAAACAAGCACATGAACAAGCGAAGGGAATTGGGTACACCTCAGTGAGCCATGACCTTGTCTTTGGCTTGCCTTTTCAAACGTTGGCTAAATACGCGTACTTCGCTACCAGACTAGGAGCTATGAACGAGAGAAAACCGACGAGGGCTTTTTTCATTCTCCGGTGAGTTCAACCTTGTATTCCAACGAAGCCATCTTCGTTGAAAGGACTAAATCTGTAGACTTTATTAAGATCGAAACTTCTTCGAGCGGACCAATATCCATTTTGAGCGATTCATG
>JAQWQB010000102.1 GCA_029245065.1 Flavobacteriales bacterium
CACAAACCCACTACATCCATTACTTTCACCTCATGAAAAACATTAGTAAAACAGACATTGCAGCACTCTTACTTCGCCTAGGGTTCGGAATCATGATGATCCCACATGGTTGGAATAAATTAGATCGGTTTTCTGATGGCTTTGCTGCTGTGAAATTTGCAGATCCTATGGGCATTGGTGCTGGAGCTACGTTACTGCTGGTTTTATTTGCTGAAATCGTATGCTCAGGGTTAATTATTCTCGGAATTAGAGTGAAAGAAGCATCCATTCCGTTGATCATCACCATGCTGGTAGCCATTTTTGTAATTCATGGTGGTGACCCTTGGGCCAAGAAAGAAATGGCCACGCTTTACCTTGCTGGGTATTTGGGTATCTTCTTTTTGGGAAGTGGGAAGTATGGGATTAGGAGATTGGGGTGAATTGTTAGGAAAGATGGCAGCGTTGTGGAAGAGGTGGCCGAGCTTTAGAAGAGGTGGCTGAGCTGAGGTCACTGAGTTTGTCGAAGTGTCGAAGCCTCGGTGAATTATCAACGAACAAAAAATCATTCTGCCCGATTTAAGAACAGAAACCTAGTTCGATCAGATGACGAGGAACAAAAAATCGCATCTTCATGACTTCTTTGGAAGCAATTCAAGTTTTCCAGCGATAAGCGCTTTCTTCTTCGCTCTGCTCCATCCTTGAATTTGTTTCTCCCTTTCAAATGCAAAATCAATTTGCATAAACTCTTCGAAATAGACTAACTCAACAGGAAGCCTCTTTTTTGTGTGATTTGCACCTTCTCCAGCTTGATGTTGACGCAATCTAAAATCTAAGTTCTTGGTGCTTCCAGTATAGAAGCTCTCATCAGCACATTTCAAAATGTACATGTATCCTTTAATCATTGTTTATACTTTATTTGAAAAAGAAATTACAGCAATGACTGGTCTTACGAAAATGATTTTCAAGGTTATGTTGAAGAGAGTTTGTAGATGATGTAGTTTCTTTTAAGAATGGCATTAGTTCTTTCTAAAACTTTCAATTCCATCTAGAGGTGATTGAGCTGAGATCACTGAGTTTACAGAGGCTTCGACACTTCGACAAACTCAGTGACCTCAGCTCAGCCACCTCTTCCACAACTCAGGCACCTCTAGGATGACTCTGCCGCTTGAAGTCGAACTCAGCCAGCTCTAGGATGACTCAGGAACTTATGACTAACTCATCTACATTTCATGTGGCGTTCAAATAACACTCCATCACATATCATCCACACCTTCAACAACCCGCTCTGCAAACCTAGGCCAAGAAAGCTTTTCCTTAATTTCAGCAATGGTGGCTGAAACCTCTGTTCGTGGTTTGTTCTCTCGGAACCACCCTTCAATGACGCGTTGGAATGCGATGGGTTCCGTGTAGCGTTCCACCAACATGCCTGACTTTCCTTGTTCGATGTATTCTGACAGTCCGCCAACGTTGCTGGCGATGATTGGGATGTCGAAGTGGAGGGCTGCAGCGGTGACGCCGCTTTGTGTAGCTGATTTGTAGGGAAGGACCAATGCGTCTGCTGCAGAGAACCACATGGGCATCTCTTCGTCTGGGATGAACTCATTTTTCCATGCAATGCGGCTGCGAATGTCATCTGTGATGAGTGCATCGTAGGTTTTGGTACGTTCATACGCTTCTCCCGCAATAAGCAGCTGGTAGTCGTTGGGGAGTGTTTTAAAGGCTTTTAGCAAGGTGTCCAGCCCTTTGTACGGACGAAGTAAGCCGAAAAACAATAGGGTTTTCTTAGCGGGATCAATATTCA
Source organism: Flavobacteriales bacterium (assembly GCA_029245065.1). GTDB lineage: Bacteria > Bacteroidota > Bacteroidia > Flavobacteriales_D > Sanyastnellaceae > JAQWQB01. The sequence goes on from JAQWQB010000102.1 coordinate 1,781, forward strand.
ATTGGCGCTTGGCGTCTGTTGGGTCCATCTTCGCCCCAAAATGGTCATAAATAGGATGAAATAACTCGGTTACCTTTCCGTGTGGAGCAAGTCGTGTCAAATCGTTCGCTACCGATTCAGATAAGGCAATGAAGTTGTTACCTCGTTTGTAAAAGCCTCTGCTCATTAATTTTTGAAGCGGATTGGCATCGTGAGGTGTGGCGTTGTGAATGAGGCATGTAATGCGTGTGTCTTTCAAATGATTCATCACCCCAGCCAAGGCAGGAGCTAAATAACCTGACCAATAGGGTAAAATTGCCAAATCAACTTCTTGACTCAACACGAATTTTGCGGTCTTTTTCCATGACCTAGGTGCAATGGAATCCAACAACGCAGGGGTGTCAGTAGCGTGAATAGCGTGTTCAATGAACTGCGATTTCCCTGGGAATAAGATGTTGGGATACTGACGTTTGAAATTCACTTTCAATACCTCATGTCCTTGAAACACAAGGGTACGCGCCAATTGCTCATTGAATTGGGCAATTCCTCCGCGGTAAGGAGGGAAAACTGAAATGATGGCGATCTTCACGTTGGAAAGGTCGGAAATTCTTTGCGCTAGTGAAGAATAGTTGGGAAACTTATCTTTGTACCTCAAACTTGAGCATGGAAGCATTTATCATAGACGGTGTAAGAACACCAATAGGAAACTTTGGAGGAACCCTTTCTCCTGTGAGAGCAGACGATTTAGCAGCACACGTTATAAAGGCATTGATGGACAGAAACCCGAATGTACCGGGTGAAGCCATTGAGGATGTTATTTTGGGCTGCGCGAATCAAGCTGGCGAAGACAATAGAAACGTGGCGAGAATGTCGTTGCTCTTGGCCGGACTACCTTGGTCAGTGCCGGGAGAAACAGTGAACCGCTTGTGTTCATCTGGTTTGGCATCGGCCATTCATGCTTCACGCGCTCTTAAACTAAATGAAGGAGATGTTTTCATTGCTGGCGGAATGGAGCACATGACACGCGGACCATGGGTTATTTCAAAAGTATCCAAACCGTTCGGTAGAGATGCACAAATGCACGATTCTAGCTTCGGCTGGCGTTTCGTCAATCCAAAGATGAAGGAGATGTATGGCACGGATGGTATGGGTCAAACGGCTGAAAACTTGGTTGACAAGTACAACATTAGTCGCGAAGACCAAGATGCATTCGCTTACCGTTCGCAGATGAAAGCGGTTGCAGCTCAAGAAAATGGACGATTGGCTGAAGAAATCATTCCTGTTTCCATTCCGCGTAGAAAACAAGAGGACCTTGTCTTAGATAAAGATGAATTTGTTCGTCCGACCACTACCCTGGATGTCCTCGGGAAACTTCGCCCTGCCTTCAGAAAAGAAGGAGGAACCGTAACCGCTGGAAATGCTTCTGGTTTGAATGACGGGGCAGCGGCCGTATTGCTCGCCTCTCAAGCAGGTGTAGACAAGTATGGTATGAAACCAATGGCAAAGATTGTGTCGAGCGCCGTTGCTGGTGTGGAACCACGCATCATGGGAATTGGTCCGGTGGAAGCGTCCAACAAGGCGTTGCAACGTGCCGGATTGACATTGGATCAAATGGATGTTATTGAGTTGAACGAAGCGTTTGCTGCTCAGAGTTTGGCGTGCATGCGTGAACTGGGCATCGCAGATGATGATCCTCGTGTAAATCCAAATGGTGGAGCCATTGCATTGGGACACCCACTTGGAATGACCGGAGCTAGAATCCTTTACAGTGCTGCATTGGAATTGAAAAAGACGGAAAAGAAATACGCGTTGGTAACCATGTGTATTGGCGTGGGGCAAGGTTATGCAGCTGTTATTGAACGAGTATAAAAGCTATGATATACGCATTTAAAGGATTCATTCCCGTGGTTCATCCCAGCTCGTTTGTTCACCCACAAGCAGCAGTGACAGGTAATGTCATCATCGGCAAAGACTGTTACATTGGTCCAGGTGCTGCCATTCGGGGTGACTGGGGCGCAATTGTTCTTGAAGACGGTTGCAACGTGCAAGAAAACTGCACCATTCACATGTTTCCTGGTGTAACGGTAACGTTGGAAGCAGGAGCGCACATTGGACACGGCGCCATTATTCACGGCGCGCACATTGGCAAGAACTGCATGGTGGGAATGAACTCAGTTATCATGGATGATGTAGTGGTCGAAGAGGAATGCATCATTGGTGCGTTGAGCTTTGTGAAAGCGGGTACCCGCATTGAGCGAAGAAGTTTGGTTGTAGGGAACCCGGCAAAAAAGGTCAAAGACGTTTCAGACGATATGATCGCTTGGAAAACTAAAGGAACGGCGCTTTACCAAGCGTTACCCGGTGATTGTCACGAAAGCCTCAAGTCCGTAGATGCCTTAACGGAGATTCCAGACGATAGACCAAGTCAAGAAAGTTTGTACGATCGCTGGAACAAAATCAAAGGGGAGAAGTAACGTGAAGCCTTTTATATTCAAGCATTTTTCGCTACAGCAAGACCGTTGTGCCATGAAAATTGGGACTGATGGTTGCTTGCTTGGAGCCTGGGCCAATGGGGAAGGGGCGAAGAACGTATTGGATATTGGAACGGGCACCGGACTGATTGCCTCCATGCTGGCTCAACGTTTCCCTTCTGCGCGTATAGATGCACTGGAATTGGATGCGCATGCCGCAGAGCAAGCACTGGAAAATTGTCGAACAGGCCCATTTGCTGATCGCATTCGGGTTGTTCATCAAGATGTGTTGGAATGGAATGAAAAAGGCTATGACCTCATTGTTTGCAATCCGCCATTTTTTGAAGAATCATCTTCTTCTGCTACGGGAGAGGCTCGCGCGGCAGCCCGACAAGAAGACAAGCTGAATGCCAAAACCTTAATGGAAGTCAGCGTTCAGTTGGCTTCTGAAACAGGCAAGTTAGCAGTGGTTTGGCCAGCTAGAAGAAAGGAGTTGCTTTTGGAACATGCCTCCATTTCCGGTTGGCATGTAAGAATTGAATGTTCCCTTTTTCCAACACCTGAGAAAGAATGCCATCGGGTGCTGTTGTCTTTCGAAAAAACGAAGGGGAATACCGAGCGAGAATCACTCATTATTGAAGAATTTGGTAGGCACCAGTATTCTGATGCCTACAAATTGCTTCTAAAAGATTTTTACTTAAAGTTTTAAGAACCCAAGATTCGCTTGAGCTTATCTACTTGACTTCTCCACAATAGTTGAGACTCTTCCATTTCATCTTCTTCAGCGAAGTCGGTTACTAGAAGTGCTGTATCTCCAGTGAGGGCGTCAATTTTTATGCGAAGTTCGAAGAACGAAGTATCACCTTCTTCTTCCTCAAATTCAAGCCATTTGAACTTGACGTATTCATCGCGTTTTTTAGTGAGTAGACGTGCATCTTCTTGCGCTCCATCCCAGAAGAAGGAGTACACGTTGTCTTTAATGTTTACATCATCTGCAAACCACTCTGATAGGCCACTAGGTGTGCTTAAGCAATTATAAAGAATGCTCTTTGAAGCATTCACAAGTATTTCGAGTTGGTATTTTTCTTTGTCCATTTATTCGGCTGTTAGGCGAATTCGGAAGATATGCAATTTTCGCACGTTTTCAATACATCCTAGGGTAGAATTGAATTAAAAAAATTTCTATATTTGCCGCCGCAATGATGGCGAGGTAGCTCAGCTGGTTAGAGCGCAGGATTCATAATCCTGAGGTCGGGAGTTCAAGTCTCCCTCTCGCTACAAAAAGTCAAAAAGCTGTTTAACAAGGTGTTAAACAGCTTTTTTGTTCTATAGCTTTTTTCATGGTAGCCCTTCATGGATAGGTCTTTCAGGAAACAAAAAGCGTGAAAAAGAAGTCTTTTTCAAGCTCTTGTAAAGCTTGTTAAATAAATTGAATCTTTATCCACGAGTTAGGCTCGTGGGTACAAAAACAATTAGGAATGTTTTTTATGGATTAAATCCAGCTTCGCGATGAGCTTGTTTCCTTGCACTTTGAATGAATCGGTTCCATTGTCCAATTGCATTTCAATGCTGGAAATTACTTCCGGTATGATATCGGGGTATGATTTGGCGAAGCGCCCTAGCATCATCATGGAATAGTACCGCTCGGCAATAGCAGCTTCTGTTGCGTTGAGTCGCTCAAAACAGAGATCCAAGACCAAGCCTTCTGTTTCGTTGAAGTGGTAACTCTTCATCTTTACAAGATTGACTAAGCACTTCAGGAGATCACGTCTTGCGCCAGATAGGGGGCAATTGTTGATGAGTTCAATCACTAGTTCAACTTGCTTTCCCATCAGGGAAGGACGCGCATCGCTGGCTGTTCTTAGTACCCAGGCCGCCTTGGCACTCTCTGGGTACTTGTATTGCTTTATCAAGTCGATAACTTGTTCCAGGTAAGCTTCATCCTTGCGAATGCGCATCCCTAGTTTTCGAGCTTCCTTTTTTGACAGCGATGTATGGTAGGCTTCAATCACGTTTTTTCGAGCGCTTTCCTTTGCCTTTTTTCGGCTTATCTGCCGGGCTTACTTCCGTTTTGGCGTCATCTGGAGCGGGAGTTTCCGTTGATTCCTTTTTTTCTTGAGGAGCCGCTTCAGCGTTCTCTTTTTCTTCCAACCGAACTAACAATTCGCCAATTTGTTCAGCGCTTAACTGCTTGGCAATAACACGTTTATCTTCGTCTAGTAAAAGTACTTTTGGCGTAGAGAAGACATCGAACGTCTTTCTGAAATTCAAACTTTGAAGCGTTGTTATGCCTGCGTAAATCAGTTTGGTTGCAGAGTCCGTTTCATTGATCTGAGGATTATCTGAAACATTAATCCAGTTACCAATTTCCTTCTCTCTGATGAACTTCAACCATGGCTCTGTTTCAAAGTCGTTCCCAATAGCGAACATCTCCAATCCTTTCGGATTCCATTCATCGTACAAGGCTTGCAACTTCGGCATTTCCTTTTTACAATGACCACAACTCGCTTCCCAAATGGCTACTACTGTGTACTTCGCTTTAATGTCATACAATGAAACCCAATTTTGTAGCGTCGTATCTGGTAAGATGATATTCGGCACAGGTTCTCCGCAGAGTACGAAGCGCATATCGTCTGCACGCTCGCGAATGTTAGTCAATTGCTCTTCATTCAACCAATCAACTTCGTCGCCTTTGTAATACTTGTCTACCATGGCCACGAATATTTTATCCATGCACATGATGTTTGAAGACTCTGCGGCATACGTAACGTGGTGAATGAAGTACTTACGCATGTCGTAGTTCTCAGCACTGTCAACCAGTTCGAAGGCCTCCTTCAATAGTGTGTCAGGAATCTGTGGTAGTACTTTTGTCCAGTACTTGTCCAACACCTTGTGAAAGACTTGGTCTCTTAGTAGGCGAGGGTCTTTGAGGTCAACGTTGTCCCAGTAGTGATCTCTGTAATAGTAGTATTTCCATGTTTTGGCATCTTCAACACTTTCAGGTGCATCAGGTACTTCTACATCAATGGTCATGTTGAGGAGCTTCGAGAACAAATCGTCTGGACGCTCTTCAATGATTTCTTTCTGTTTGTTTTGAACGTCTTCATTGAGCTTTTTGATTTCAGCCTGTGCCATGCTCTTTTTTTGATCCGTGGCGGTTGAATCTTGCATGACCTTATCCCAAGGAGTTCGTTTCTTTCGCTTTTGCTGAATGTAGTCGAGGTATGCGAAGAAGCGTTCGTTCTGATCAGATTTGTGTACGGTAATGTTGCCAAGTAAGTCTGCTGTGTCGGTCTCAATGTAAATGTCTTCTTGGTCAACGATGATATCAAAGAACTTCGGCCCCGGACAAACAATGGCATACTTACCGCATTCTTCGTAAGGTTTGCCTTCGAACTCGAAATAGCCTTGTGCATCCGTTTGAGTAGTATCGTTGTAATACAGTCTGTCACCGTAGTAATTCGCCAAGTAAACCGTTTGGTTTTCTACGCCATTCACTTTGATGCGAATTTTGTTCTGCGAAGAGGCTGTAAATGAAGCAACTAGGAATGCTGCAAGTGATAATGTGTACAATAGCTTTTGAGACATAGTTTGGGTCTTTGGTTCGATGACTACCTTGCGGATACAAAAGTTGTACCTCAAAAGTAGGATTAACATTTATTTGCGCTGCAGGTTTAACGAAAGGATTTTACAAAGTGTCAGTTGAAAAGATTAGTATTTTAGGTTGTGGGTGGACAGGAATGGCATTGGCCGAGTCGTTAGTTGCAAAAGGTCAGATTGTTAAAGGGAGCACAACACGCATTTCTAAACTTGGAGAAATTGCCTTAGCAGGGGTTATTCCTTTTGTAGTGAAAGCCAACCCTACACTGGAAGGAGATCGTTTGGACTCGTTTTTTGATTGCGATGTGTTGATCGTTACCTTACCACCTCCCAGAAAAGAGGGACATGCTAAATGGCCCTATGCGGTTCACCAGTCCATCGTTAATCACGCCGTGGCCCACGAGATTAAACACGTGGTGCTGTTTAGTTCTTCTTCGGTCTACCCGAATACGAAGGGCGTTGTAACGGAAGCAGATGCCATTAATCAAACATCACCTCATTCAGGAGTTGATCTGAAAGCTATTGAGGATAGCTATGCTGCCAAGCTAGGGGAGAAGCTCTTGGTGTGTCGGTTTGCCGGCTTGTTTGGCCCAGGAAGACATCCAGGAAGGTTTTTGCGTAACCAGTCTGCCATAAGGTGTGGGGCTAACCCAGTCAACCTGACGCATTTGTCTGATGTTGTTGGTGCTGTTTCTTATTTGATAAACCAACAAGCTGCCGGCGCGTTCAATATTTGCAGTCCGGCTCACCCAACGCGTCAATCGTTCTATTCAAAAGCCATTTCGAGTCTTGGGCTTCCCGTGCCTTCTTTTTCAAACGAGGCATGCGATTATAAGGAAGTGTCTACCGAAAAACTAGTGGAATTAGGCTACTCTTATGTTGTTGAGAACCCAGAAGATGTGTTGAATTAGAAGGGAGATGTGAATAACTTACAGCGCTTTTTTATTCGTGAAAAGTCTTCTTAATTACCTTCGGTATTACTAACGCCAAATTGACTTTGATACAAATCATTCATGATCGTATTCAAGGTTCGGATAGCCGAGATATCTCTCTAGATGCTCGCTGGATTGCTTCTGAACGTCCGCTGCCAATTGTAGTTTTTGCCCATGGATACAAAGGGTTCAAAGACTGGGGTTGCTGGAATCTTGTTGCCAATAAATTTGCTGAGGCAGGTTTCCTTTTTATCAAGTTTAATTTTTCTCACAACGGCACTACGGTGGCCTCTCCAACTGATTTTGTTGATGAGGAAGCCTTTGGGAACAACAATTATTCAAAGGAACTCTTCGATCTAAAGGAAATAATCAAATGGACTTCCAAAGCTGAGCAATTGGCTGCTGTGGCTGATACTTCAACGCTTCATTTGGTTGGTCACAGCAGAGGAGGAGGTATTTCCTTGCTTGCTGCAGGTATGAAGGAGGTCAAGTCGTTTGCCACCTGGGCTTCTGTAGCTGATTTCGCTAGTAGATTCCCGTTTGGTCACGCGTTGAAAGAATGGAAAGAAAAAGGGGTGTTTCACGTGTTGAATGCACGTACTGGTCAGCAGTTGCCTCATTTCATTCAGTTCTTCGATGACTTTGTTCAACATGAAGAGAAGTTGGACATTCGAACAAGTACCAAATTGATCAGTAAGCCCTTCTTAATTCTACATGGCTCGGAAGACGAGGCTGTTCACATTTCAGAAGCCATGCGTCTGAATAAGTGGGGCGTATTTTCATCCATGTACTTTGTTCAAGGAGCATCTCATACTTTTGGGGCGAAGCACCCTTGGGAAAAGGAACAGCTTCCAGTTGATTTAGACGATGTAGTTGAACGAACCATTGCTTTTTTCAAATGAGCTTAATAAGAGCCCTTCTGGCAATTCTTTTTCCACCCTTGGCCGTATTTGACAAAGGGTGTGGGCCGTTGCTGATTGTCTTTTTATTGACGTTAGCTGGTTGGGTGCCAGGTGTTATTGCGGCCTTATTTATCTTGTATAAGGACGAAAAAGAAGGGTGAGCCTTTCGACCCACCCTTGTAACCAAATTAACCAGTCTTTCCTCATTAATTCATAGAGGTCGTCCCACTTCTAAGTCTTGATCTCCGTCATTATCGACGTCACCAACGGCAATGTTTCGTGGGTTTTCTAGTTGAGCAAATAACTGTATTTCACCAAACTGGCCATTGCCTATGTTCTCGTGCCAGTTGATTACATCCCAATAGGCAAAAGGAACTAGGAGGTCATCGTCGCCGTCACCATCCATATCTATAAAAGCGCTTTTCTGAATGTCTGGGTTGAAGTCAATGGGGGTTCCTGGTGCCAACTGTCCCCATACGTTTGAGCAAAGAGCAATGGCAGTGAATGAGAGTAAGAGTGAAGGTGAACACTTCATTTCGAGGACGTTAAGGTGCATAAAAGGTAAGGTTTTTTGAACTGAAGTGATTTTTTGAACTTGATATGGCGTATTTACAATTGTAAATTTGAATGAATGAAGCTGTATGGGAAGGGGAGCACTACATTTTTTGAAGGATGAAATTGTAATAGCTACGGATGAAGATCTGTCATCAGTGCTGTCTACTATTGAATCAGCCATCTTTTTTTATAATGACTCTTTACGGGGCAGCATAGAAGTGAGTTTAGGTGGAATACCTCAGCCTTTTATAGGAAGAAGGACAGGAGCGCAGGTCATATTTGGTACTTCAGATGTTGTGGCCAAAGGAAAATTGCTTGAAATATCGATTCAGGATTGACTTCGGGTTCTTATCTGAGTCACTCAAACACAAAAATCTAGATAACCTCAACTAATGAGAAAAACAGAAAGCTTGCTCTTAGCACTATTAGTTTGTTTTGGATGTAATAGTTCCAACAACGACCACGAAAAAGATAAATTAGATTCAAAGATGATCGACTCTGATTTGGTCGAAATTGGTGACTATCAAAATGGAAAAAAGAATGGGGTTTGGAAAACTTTTGAAAACGATTCTTTAATTTCAGTTAATCAATATCATAATGATACTTTACAATTCAATTTAGATGTTAATGATTTCAGATGGAATTCGGTCAATTTAGTTCATCCTCTTAACTCAATTAAAGTACCCTCTCTTTGGCTAGAGGAGGCTTTCAAAGTGGAAAATGGTACTGTTCTTTCTTGGAGAAAAGACTGTGACAAAAGTCTAGATTATTGCCCGAATCTTAGTCTTGTTCAATTTTCGACAGATGAAGATATAGACTTCTCTGTCCTTGTGAAAAAAGAACTTTCAAATCTGGTGAAGAGGCATGAAGAGATAAAGTTTGTAGCAGAAGGAGAAATTGAAGTTAATCAAGTCCAAGGTTATCAAGTTACATATTTAACGAAAACAGAAGGAATGGTTTTAGGATGGGTTACAACGTGGCTGTTACAAGGGAACGACATTGTTGTCTTAACTGGAACTTCACTAAACCAAGGAGAATCTTCATTTATTGAATACAAAAATCTATTCATGGAGATTACTGAAAGTGTTTCTTTTAGATGAAGCAAGGATATAATTGAAAACTTCCCTCAAAACAGGAACGTTGAAAATAGAAATTAATGCATTGAACCTATTCCCCTAATTACCCACAAAAAAACCTCCCACAATCGTGAGAGGTTTTTTATTTCATCCTATTCTCGAAAGAGAATGAATCATTTCGTGTAAACACCTTCGCTCTTAGACGAAGAAGGTGAGCTTAGTGTTGCACCACCAATTTCTGTGTCATGCGCTCAGCACCTACTGTTACTTCAACAAAGTAAATTCCTGAAGTGAGGTTAGCTGTTGAAATTGCAACAACACCATTTGCACCGTTAGACTGGATGTTCTCAACCAATCTTCCGTCCAATGAACGAAGTACAATGGTAGCTGGTACGTTGGCATCCAACTGTACAGAAGCCTGTGTGTTAGCTGGGTTAGGGAATACGACAAATTCAGCAGTATTTCCTTCAGCAATACCTACTTCAATTCCTGTAGTTTCTGTCAACTTCAAATCATCTACGTAGTAAAGACCTGTGTTTCCTGATGGTCCCCAACCGTAGAAATCAATTGCTTGAAGCTGGTTTAATCCTGCAGATCCATCAGCGTTGTTGGCTGACCACTGGAAGCTAGTGCCCCATTCTCCGTTTAGGTAGATGTAGCCTACATCGTTGTCCATGTCAGCAACAATCTTCACATCCATCCACGTATCGTGAGCGAAGCTTAGTCCGCCACCGTCAACACCTTCTACAGTCCAAGTCATGTTGCCATTTGCAAAGTAAATGTCACATGCCCACTCGTAGTTGGTGGTTGTTTCGTATTCCCAAGAGTGCATTACGTTGAAGTATGCCTCTTCACCGTTTGGTACAAGCATCTTGAATTCGATGTCGTACTTCCCTGAAGTGTATGGTCCCATTGGACGAACGATGTCTGATCCTCCTGCAAATGAAATTTCAATAGAGTTTGATCCGCTAGAAGCATATGCGTCAGATACACCGGCGTCTGTTCCTGTGTCGCTTGAATTCCAAGTGAAAAAATCATCAGACTGCGCAGCGATTCCTTCGCCAACGTTGTAGCTGTCAAAGTTTTCTTCCCATACAAGGTCTTGTGCAGATAGATTAAGTGTAAGCGCCAAAGCGCCCATGAATAGTAGAGGTCGTCTCATATTTATTAAGGTTTAAGTTCGAACTGCCCACAAGGTAATAAAAAGATGTTAGCCTCAATAGTTTTAATCATTGGATGTAGGATGGCTATTGGAAGGCAAGAAGTGGTAGATTTTACATGAGGCGGTTGAGCGTAGGAGAGGTGGCTGACCTTGCCGAAGCCTTGGTGAAGTATTTAACAGGCACTTTGATAGAACACCACTTCGGCACTTCGATAAACTCAGTGACCTTAGCTCTGTGACCTCCACTTCGGCAGGCTCAGTGACCTCCTCCAAATTTGAACCCCATATTGTAAACACCAGCCTTACTCCCCAATCAAACCGCCACCAACAATTCCAAAAACTCCGCCTGCATAGTAGCCGTCTTGTCAACTGCGTACCATTTCTGAACCTCTTCTGTGAATTCTGAGTAGGGCTTTTTAGGCTCGGGCATGGCTTTGTAGGCGTTGACCATTTCTTGGACTGGTGCCGGACGTGGTCCCCACTGGAATACGACTTCATTTTCAGCGTTCAGTGCGACCAATTTCGGGATGGACCGTCCGCCGTTGGTGAGGAGTTCGTCCATAATGGATAAGTTTTCATCGCGAAGGATGACGCGCAACGAAATATGCTCATTCAATTGAGCTACTTGGTTGATCACCGGGAGGTTTTGAGCTGCATCGCCACACCACGCTTCTGAAAGTACGAGCCACGTCATGGGCTCATCAATAGAAGAAACCGCTTGTTGAAGATCTTCGCGAAGCTTAACCGTTTTATTCAAGCGGTTCATGCGATGCCTATTAAGGAAGGTGTACTTCACGAACGCTTCATTCTGGTTTTCACCAGTGGTTTTCCCTTCATCAACTAGGGTGTTCATCAACGTAAAGTATTCATCGTAAGTCATGCTGCCTGGCATGCCTGACTTAACATAGGCAAGTGTATTTTCCATATCTGTACAAAGGTCTAGTCAGATGGTCACGTATTCGTCACGTAATTGTACTTTTTCATGACAGTTGAATTGTTATAAGATGAAGGAGATTGCTGATTTTTCATGAAGAAGGCAAATTCGTGGAAGAGGTGGCTGAGCTTGCCGAAGCCTTGGCGAAGTATTATCTGAGACTCTAATCGATCGACACTTCGGTAAACTCAGTGACCTGTTTTCTGAATTGAAGTGGCTGAGTTTATCAAAGTGTCGAAGCCTTACTCTTGGTTTCATGAATCAACTCCTTTTCACGAAATTCGCCCCATGAAAGCAAAAGGCAACCTCCGCAAAATGCGCACGGAACTTCAAGACGATGTGCAATACTTCCTCAATCTCCACGATAATTTGACACCAGGAGAAGAGATTCATTTAAACCCGTTGGTGGGAAAGGAGGTCAAAATGGTGTTCAACGGACAAATCAACTGCACCGTATCAGGTAAGAAGATCAACAAAACCTTCGGAGACGGAATGAGTTATGAAGCGTTTATGTCTTCGCCAATGGCGGTGCCAAGTATTATTCGTCCTGAATTGAGCAGAATACACGAGGGGATTGCCTTGCGTGACAAAGAATGGGAGGAAAAACACCACA
>JAQWQB010000108.1 GCA_029245065.1 Flavobacteriales bacterium
TACTCATGATTGCTCCCATTAAAAGATGGGCATTTGAGTAGCACTTTAACGTGGGGATTTTTGACCTAAAAAAGGTAATTATTTCAGCCGTTAGCTCTGAATTACCGAGGTCTGCAAATAGCAATTTCGCGTTCAGCTCAGGCAAGTCGGCAGTGGTAATTTCTCCCTTCCACTCTCTGAATGAGAGGCCCATTAACTGTTCAGATTTTGCTGGGTCGAACAAACCAGAAGGAATCATGCTAGCTGGAGCCCCTCTTACTACAAGGGCCGATGACTGATAAGCATAACTAAATGTTCGAATAGCTGCCAATGTTTCTTTTGTAGGCGAAAAAAGCTCTCCCACTTCAACCACCATTCCTTTATCGATGGTTGTAACAGCCCATTGCAAGCTGTCCCTATCAACAAGAAGGCTGAGATGGCAGTAATCTGCCAACTCAGCCGTAAAGTTCTTATCCGATAGGAGAAATTCTTTTTTACTTCCAGTTACCATCGGTAATTGGATCTTTCAAGTTTCCGAAGCGAAGTGTGTCTTTCACCACTTTCTCTCTACCAAAAGGTGTTGGATCTTGTACCAATATAGTAGACTTCGTTACCCCACCTTGATTCGCCGTGCTCGTTCTCATGATGAAACGCTTGCCAGACGAAGGCGTGAATGGTAAAGAATCTAGATCTACTGGAGGAAGTTTCTTTGCAACTCTTTTCTCAGGAGTAAAGTTTTCTGCGTAGAAGGTGGTGAAGATATTGTCACGCACTTTGTACGCCGTCTTATCTTCTTCAATCAGTTTGGAAAAGTCTTCTGCTGAGTAGCCGTTTTCGATTGCTACAGAATCAATTTCTTGGAGCGTAAGAACATACCCCATTTCATAGTACTTGTCTTCTGGCATTGAATCCGTGTAGAACGTACCACTAGAATATGGAATAGCTACTGCTGGTTTTTGAATCCACTCTAGCAACGTATCAAAGTTGTTGGTGAATTTACCATTCGCTTCTTCATATGCTTCTTGTGCAGAACGGATATCGATGAGTCTTCTCTTTGTTAAGTTGTCGTACTTCACTTTTTTCTCTTGGAAGGCAATTTCGTCATCAATAGAGAAGTAAACTGAATATCCTAGATAAGCTGTTACAGCCAACCCACAGAACAACATTATTACAGTCGCCTTTTTTCCAATGTGTTGTAAAACGTCAGGAGCCGCTAGCACACCAAGGGCAATAAGAATAAGTGCCGAAAACAACATTTCGATTGGCTGTGTTTCGATTTCATCACCACTTAAATACTTGAAAAGGAAGAATAATCCGAAAACCACCAAGATTGCTGTGATCACATATTTTCCGAGGGTTCTTACAATTTGTTCCATTCTTTGCTATTTGTTGATCTTGCTTACTTCTATCAGAAGTGGAGCAAACTTACAATTTTTTGTTGTTCGCGTGAAGCGAATATTTCCATAGATTTTTACAATTCTACTCTGTCTTGGCAGTTCTTTCACTCCTTCAGACATCAAGATTACGTTATGAATGGCGAAAGTATTTCATCGAAATAAAAAAAAATTCGAAATAAATGTGACCCTTTCAAAAAGCTTGCGTCCTAATGGTGATTCCGTCAAAGGATGGAACAACGAATGTTAGTGTTTTATTGCCGAAGCAGACAGCGACAGGGTTTTTGTGGCTATATTAAAAGGTCACCATTGGGAGAGAGTGGTGAACTCCCTAGAGTCTGCTTCGGTTCTTTTTTTTCAGTTCTACGCCACCATTTCTCCATCATTTTTATTCCGTTTTAACATTTTAATGCTCAATTACTTGCAACAGATTCGCATTTCTGCATCTGTAGCCGTACCTTTGCGCCGATTTTGAAAAAAGACCATACCATGGCTACGAATAAGACATTTACTATGATTAAGCCTGACGCAACTGGCGCAGGAAACACAGGGAAAATCATTGACCGTATTATTGGCGCAGGATTTTCTATTACTGCTATGAAGCTAACTCAGCTTACACAAGCTGACGCTGAAGCATTCTACGCAGTGCACAAAGAACGTCCGTTCTACGGAGAATTGGTTGACTACATGACTTCTGGTCCTATTGTAGCGGCAATTCTTTCGAAAGACAACGCGGTAGAAGATTACCGTACGTTGATTGGAGCTACCAACCCAGCGGAAGCTGCAGAAGGTACTATCCGTCGTGACTTCGCTGAATCAATTGCTGCCAACGCAGTACACGGTTCTGATAGCGATGAGAACGCAGCCATTGAAGGTTCTTTCTTCTTCAGCAACCGCGAAGAAGTTTAATCTTACCGAATTGAAATAGACACCTCGCCTTGTGCGGGGTGTTCTTGTTTAAGAACGCTTGTAATTTCAATATAAGTGTTGATTTTACACTTAAAGTAAGCGATCTTTGATTCCCTTCTTCGAAATCAGCACGTTTTGCCATTTTGAAGCGTATATTTACAATCCCCCATTGGGACTTTTAACCAACGACTATGTCTAAAATTATATATACCAAAACCGACGAAGCTCCAGCACTTGCTACGTATAGTTTCCTTCCGATGGTGAAGGCGTTTACCGCAAAAGCAGGAATTGACGTTGAAACAAGAGATATTTCATTGGCAGGACGAATTCTGGCGAACTTTCCAGATTTTCTGAAAGAGGATCAGCGCAAAAGCGATGCATTGGCAGAACTAGGAGAGTTAGCAAAGAAGCCTGAGGCCAACATCATCAAGTTGCCTAACATCAGTGCTTCTGTACCGCAGTTGTTGGAGGCAATTGAAGAACTGCAAAAAGCAGGCTTCGCCCTTCCTGATTATCCGGAAGAGCCGCAAAACGATGAAGAAAAGGCGTTGAAGGGACGCTACGATAAAATTAAAGGTTCTGCTGTAAACCCTGTTCTTCGTGAAGGGAACAGCGACAGACGTGCACCCAAAGCGGTTAAAAATTACGCGCGTAAGCACCCGCATTCTATGGGCGCTTGGTCTAGTGACAGCAACGCACACGTAGTAAGTATGAGCCAAGGAGATTTCTATGGCTCGGAAACGAGCGCTACGATACCAGCCGCAACCACTGCAGACATTGTTTTCAAAGGAGCTGACGGCACGTCAACAACATTAAAATCTGGCATTGCGCTTCTAGCAGGTGAAATCATTGACACGGCGTGCATGAACATGGCCGAGCTTCGTTCTTTCTTAGCTACTCAAGTTGAGGACGCTAAAGCGAACGGACATTTGTTCTCACTACACATGAAAGCAACGATGATGAAGGTTAGTGACCCCATCATATTTGGCACTGCTGTGGAAGTGTTTTTCAAAGATGTGTTCAGTAAATACGCTGCGGAATTCGACCAAATTGGAGTTGATGTGCGCAATGGACTGGGAGATATCTACGCGAAACTAGATGAACTTTCAGCTGACAAAAAAGCTGAAATTGAGACCGCATTGTCGCAAGCCATTGCAAATGGCCCTGACCTTGCTATGGTCAATTCTGACAAAGGAATTACCAACTTACATGTTCCAAGTGACGTCATTATTGATGCTTCTATGCCGGCGATGATCCGTAACTCTGGAATGATGTGGGATAAGGATGGTAAAACGCAAGATGCGAAAGCAATCATTCCAGATCGTTCTTACTCTAGCGTATACCAAGCGACTATTGATTTCTGCAAAGCGAATGGTGCACTTGACCCAACAACCATGGGTAGTGTTAGCAACGTTGGATTGATGGCGCAGAAAGCAGAAGAGTATGGATCACACGACAAAACATTTCAATTAGCCTCGGCTGGAACAGTTCAGGTTATTGCGAATGGAAATGTGGTGCTTGAGCAGGAAGCGAATGCTGGAGACATCTTCCGTATGTGTCAAGTGAAGGACGCTCCTATCAAAGACTGGGTTGGATTGGCTATTCGTCGTGCACGTGCAACAGGGCTACCTGCTGTATTCTGGCTAGACAAAAACCGCGCACATGACGCAGAGCTCTTGAAAAAAGTACACGTTTACTTAGCGGAAATGGATACTGATGGATTAGACATCCACATCATGGCTCCAGAAGCAGCAACAACGTTTAGCTTAGAACGAATTGTTAAAGGGCTCGATACAATTTCAGTGACTGGAAATGTACTTCGTGATTACCTTACTGACCTCTTCCCTATTCTAGAAGTTGGTACCTCAGCGAAAATGCTTTCCATTGTTCCATTGATGAACGGAGGCGGACTGTTTGAGACAGGTGCAGGTGGATCAGCTCCTAAGCACGTAGACCAATTGACTTCACAAAACTACCTTCGCTGGGATAGCCTTGGTGAATTCCTTGCACTCGGAGTAAGTCTAGAGCATTTTGCTGAAAAGGACGGAAATGAAAAGGCGGCTGTTTTATCGAAGACATTGGACGACGCTACTTCATTGTTCTTAGAGAACGATAAAAGCCCTACTCGTCGCATTGGTGGAATTGATAACCGTGGGTCACACTTTTATCTAGCACTTTACTGGGCACAGGCATTAGCGGCTCAGGATGAAAATGCTGACTTAAAAGCAGCGTTTGCTCCATTTGCAGCTACGCTATTGAAAGAAGAAGAAACGATTGTAAAAGAACTAATTGATGTTCAAGGGGAGGCTGCTGCGATTGGCGGTTACTACTACATGAATGATTCACTTGCGAGCAATGTGATGCGCCCTTCAGCCACACTTAATGCGCTTGTAGACCAGTTCTAATCAATACTACTTGAAGTAAAAAGCCGGCTGAGAAGTCGGCTTTTTTTATGCCTTATCAGCAAAAAAGGCATCGGAAAAGTTCAACAAATACAACTCTTGTTGAGCTCGTGTGAAGGCCGTATAGAACCATCTTAATAGCGAAACATCCAGCATTTCTTCAGTGAGGTATCCTTGGTCTACAATGACTGCTGGCCACTGTCCACCTTGAGATTTATGGCAGGTAATGGCGTAGGCAAACTTCACTTGAATCGCGTTGTAAAAAGGATCCTTCGATATTGCTTCATGTATTTTTCGCTTACTCCCCAACTCCAGATAATCCTCTCCTACTAACGCATACAGGTTTCGTTGGGCGGCCATGCCTAAATTGGCTTGATCGATATTCAAGGTATCGAGCATAATTCGCACCTCAATGGCCGGGAAATCTGGGTAATCAACCATTTTCACCAAGACATCAGCAAACCGATGCCCGTACAGCTCATGGTACTTCACAATTTTCTGAATCTCTAAGCTGTCTCCGTTCGCAATGAAGGGAGTGGGCGCGTCTTTGTATTCTTCTAGCCAATAGTAATTATTTCGCACCACCATAAGCATGTCCCCAGCCGCTATTTCATCTTCCTTCCACAGGATTCTGGCACGAATTTGCTGGTTAAAAAGATTGGCTCTTTTATTGGACCTGGTGATAACTGTCACTCCTTCCTGTCCTTCCCTTCCGTATAAATCTTCCAGCACGTCTTGAAGCACCTCTCCGTTAATGACTTTCAAATCTGGAAAACCTTCCACTGAAAGTTGCGGAAAGCCTTCAATTCCTTGTAATAATTGCTGACGCAAGGTGTTCGCATTGAATAAGATTCCCGAATCCAGTTCTTGTCTTACTACTTCTGTCAATTCGAGTTCAGCTATGGTCAGACCGTAAGTTCGCTCCAAGTATTTGGCCCGCAACGCCGGACTTTCATCGCTTCCTACAGGTGGTAATTGTGCCCCATCGCCGATTAAAACAAGACGGCAATTATCGCCTGAAAAAACGAATTCCATTAAATCTTCCAACAGATCTCTGTATTCAAAGGCTTTATCGGCTTGCATGGAAGAAGCTTCGCCAATCATCGAAGCTTCATCAACTAGGAAAACGGTATTTTTTCGTCTATTCGGCGCTAGTCCGAACGACACATTTCCCGCCTTGGTACTCTTCACATAAATAGTTCTGTGGATCGTGTACGCAGGATGTGCCGAAAAAGAGGAAAGCACTTTGGCAGCTCTCCCTGTTGGGGCCATGAGAACAACTGGGTAATGAAATTGCTTCAACGTTTTCACGACGGCTCCGGTGACCGTGGTCTTTCCTGTTCCCGCATATCCTTTCACCAAAAGCGTGCAACGTGGTTTAGCCGAAAACAAAAAGCGTGTAAAGGCATGCAGCAGCTGTCCTTGTCCGTCTGTGGGTGGATAAGGAAATGAATTGATCAATTGGTTTTCAAATTCTTCGCGCATGGAATGAAACAAATGTAGCGAGAAGAAACTGTTTTCATCTTCCATTATGCGCTCCGAACTTACTTTCTTAGCTTTGCGAAGCACATGAGTGTGCACTTAAAAGGAATATTATGGCAGAAGTAATGGAAGGAAAGCTGAATTCAGCTCAAGCAATGGAATTGGAGAATAAGTATGGTGCTCATAATTATCATCCACTTCCCGTAGTTCTAGACAGAGGCGAAGGCGTTTATGTTTGGGATTTGGAAGGAAAAAAATATTACGATTTTCTTTCGGCTTATTCTGCTGTAAATCAAGGTCACTGCCATCCGCACATTGTGGGTGCTATGAAAGCACAAGCAGAAAAACTCTGCCTTACTTCACGCGCTTTTTACAACAGCGTACTTGGAAAGTATGAGAAGTACATCACTGAGTACTTCGGTTTTGAAAAGGTACTTCCAATGAATTCAGGTGCTGAAGCGGTTGAAACAGCTATCAAGATTTGTAGAAAGTGGGCTTACGAGAAAAAAGGTGTTGCTGCTGATCAAGCGAAAATTATTGTTTGCGGTGAAAACTTCCATGGAAGAACAACAACCATTGTTTCTTTTTCTAGTGACTCTGATGCTCGAAACAACTTTGGTCCTTTCACAGGCGGATTCGAGAGCATTCCATATAACGACTTGAACGCACTTGAAGCTGCGTTACAGGACCCTAATGTTGCTGGTTTCTTAGTGGAGCCTATTCAGGGCGAAGCCGGAGTGAATACTCCAGCCGATGATTTCATTCAAAAAGCGGGTGCACTCTGCAAGTCGAAAAATGTACTTCTCATTGCTGATGAAGTTCAGACAGGAATTGCACGTACGGGAAGCCTACTTGCTGTTTGCGGAAACTGCAATTGTCAAGGAAACTGTGAGCGTCAAGCGACGTACACAAAACCAGATATTCTTATTCTAGGGAAGGCCCTTTCTGGAGGTTCTTATCCTGTTTCAGCAGTACTTGCTGATGATGAAGTAATGATGGTTATCAAGCCTGGAGAACACGGTTCTACATTCGGCGGAAACCCTATTGCGGGTGAAGTAGCCATTGCAGCTCTTGAAGTGGTAGACAATGAGCGTCTTGCTCAGAACGCACGCAAAATGGGCGAACTCTTTCGCACTGAAATGCAAAAAATGGTTGACACCACATCCATCGTTAGCCTTGTGCGAGGAAGAGGTCTTCTTAATGCCGTTGTGATCAATGACACACCAGACAGCAAAACTGCTTGGAACATTTGTGTTGCATTGAAAGAGAACGGATTGCTAGCGAAGCCAACACACGGAAACATCATTCGTTTTGCGCCTCCTTTGGTCATGAATGAAGAACAACTTCTTGATTGTGTTCGCATCATTAAGGAAACCATTCTAACCTTCGAGAAAGCTTAATAAAAGACCTCTATCGCTTCGTTTCTTTCGAGCGAAGTGCTAATGGTGAATTTCTTTTTACGAAGTCCTGCTCGGATTTCGCAGCTTGCGGTATTCGGAGAAATTCGCCCTTCATTGTGGGCGAAGATGGTAATGGTATTGGTTCCTTCTTCAAGTTTGATAACGAGCTTCGCCTTTTCTCTTGTCAGCTCCATGTTTTTAGCGATGTATTGACCATTCACCATTACGGAGATTGAATCACCATCTTCTGTTGCGTTGTCCCACAAATTGAGAACCAGTTTGTTCTTCTTGGAATCAAAGCGTTGGTTGGTCACCGTTTTTCGCCCCATGAAATCAGTGTATTCCATCGGCGGATCAACTGAAGGTGTTTCGAATGGTAGGTGTCCGACCACATCCAATGTGTACCGAAAACGCAAAGTGAGGTAGTCTCCTTTCGCAGATGCCAAAGCAGAACCTTCATCTGAAACCATCTTTGTCATCAAGGTGACTTGATCTTCATAGTGATATACGTAGGATAACAACAGACTCATGGTGCCCCTATCCATGGTGTTGGTCACGCCAAGTTCTGGGCCAATAAAGAAGGATGTTTTTCCTTGTGAATAGGTGTCATATTGCACACCTCCAACGTTGTTGGAAATGGAATCGGGCCCGTAGAACGTATAGCCCACTTCAGATCCAATGTGCCACTGCGTGCCATACTTGTTCGTTTTGGGAAGCAAGTAATTGGCATGAAATCGCAAATCACTAATGAGGTTGTAAACGTCGTAATTCGACCCATCTCCTTCAAAAAAGTAGCCGTCAAGGACGAACCCTCCAGTGACGCCCAGCGCCATTTTTTGATTCACTCGGAAACCGAGCCCAGCACCAAGTGTGAGCACCATTCCTGGATTCTGTCGAAATACCCGAATGCTGTCGTTGTCAAATTTGGCGAAATTCGTACCGATTTCAACCTGCATCGGCACCGTTAAACGACTGGTTCGCTGCCCTGTAGAAGACAGCATTGAAAAAACTAAAAGTAAAGAAAGGGTTATGTGGCGCATGACCGACATGCTACACATATTGTACCATTTATGCCATCGCAGAAATAAGGTCATGACGCGTGATGATATGGTAGCCACCATCGTTCAATTTTACCATCACCGCAGCCACGTCTTTGCTCACCAGCTTGGAAATGTGTTCAATGGTGTCTGACTCGTTCACGATCGGATAAGCTGATCCCATGTAATCTGAGACGGATGCATTGAGCGCGTTTGAATCGTCTACCACCTTTTCAAAAAGCGTTCGATCATCAATGGAGCCAACAAACTCTCCGTTGTGTACCACAGGCATTTGAGAGATGTTGAATTGACGCATTTTCTGAACCGCTGCTGACACCAATTCGCCAGAGTACATTTGAAGCAATGGGAGATTGCGGTGTTCCTTTACCAAGTCAGCCGCTGTTTTGACCTCATCTTTCAGGAAACCTCTGTCTTTCATCCAATCATCGTTGTATACTTTACCAACGTAACGACTGCCGTGATCGTGGAATAGAACAACAACCACATCGTCTTCTTTCAACGTGTGTTTCATTTGGCGAAGAACCTGAAAAGCGGAACCAGCGCTATACCCAAGGAAAAGGCCTTCTTTCAAAGCGATTTCTCTAGTGACTACTGCACCATCTTTATCGGTTACTTTTTCAAAATGATCAATTACACTGAAATCAACATTCTTTGGTAAGATGTCTTCACCAATTCCTTCAGTGATGTATGGATAAATCTCTTTTTCGTCGAACTCTCCCGTTTCGTGGTATTTCTTGAATACCGAACCGTAGGTATCAGCACCCCAAATTTTGATGTCTGGGTTCTTCTCTTTCAAGTATTTCCCAACACCCGAGATGGTACCACCTGTTCCAACACCCACTACAAAGTGGGTAATCTTGCCTTCGGTCTGTTCCCAAATTTCTGGGCCCGTACTTTCGTAGTGTGCTTGTCGGTTTGACAAGTTATCGTACTGGTTGCACCAAATGCTGTTCGGTGTTTCTTTCTGTAGTTTCTCCGCAACAGAGTAGTAGCTATCTGGATGATCTGGTGCTACATTCGTTGGGCAAACAATTACCTGAGCACCCAACGCTCTTAGTACATCAAACTTTTCCTTTGATTGCTTGTCGTTTGACGTGCAAATGAGTTTGTATCCTTTTACAACGCAAGCTAGTGCTAGGCCCATCCCTGTATTTCCTGAGGTACATTCAATCACCGTACCACCGGGCTTAATGGCTCCGCTTTTTTCCGCATCCTCTAACATTTTGAGGGCCATGCGGTCTTTTACAGAGTTGCCTGGATTGAAATATTCTACTTTGGCGTAGATGGTTCCAGGAAGATCTTTTGCTATTTCATTGAGTCTGATCATTGGTGTATCACCGATAGACTCCAATACGTTGTTGAATACTCTTTTGCTCATGATAGCGCAAAGGTAATTAACTAGTCGAATCGAATGGCCTTCACAGGGCTTATCTTTGCAACGTAAAGGGCAGGAATTAACATCATCACAACACAGATAACAAATGTGATGACTTCAATTTGAAGCAAATACATCCAGTCGAACTTGATCGGAACGTATTTAACATAGTAGCTTTCTGGATTGAGCGTAATGAGTTTGGTTTGTTGCTGAAGCAAGGCCAATCCGATGCCAAGAAGATTTCCAACGAGCAACCCAATGCCAATTATTCGCGCCGCGTGCCGAACGAAAACCTGCATGATATCCCGGTCATTCATTCCGAAGGCCTTCAGTAAACCAATCATATTTGTTCGCTCCAAAATAATAATGAGCAAGGCGGAAGTCATGTTGACCACAGCGATCAAAATCATCATGTAAATGATCAGTTCTACGTTGAGATCAAGCATTTCCAACCAAGAGAAAATTTCAGGGTTACGATCTGTCACACTCATCAACTGCATGTTGTACGGCGTTTCATCGTACAGCAACTCATCAATCGTATTCAGGTCATCATAGTTTTCAATGAGTACTTCGAAGCCACCTACGTATTTATCACGAGAGCCACCCGTTGTTCTCAGTTCGTAGGTGTAACCACAGGGCAAACTGTCTGGATGAACTTGGGTAAAGGTAACCCAAGCGGTATCATTGATGGTAGCACCTTTATCTGAAACGACCAGTGTGATTTCAAAATCTTCCCCTTCTGGATAAATGGTGTGTGGTCCTGAGCCTTGCCAAGGCGTTCCGATCCATTCATAACGCAGGTCTCGTTGTCCTCCGAACCCCAGTCCTTCAATCATAACCCCATCGTCGATGCACGAATCTGAGACTAGAATTTGCGCTTCAATTCCCCACTGATTGATGCGTTGAATGTGCGCAATATCTACAAAGACGAATTGTTCATCAAATTCCTTCAGTCCAGTTGAGTAAATGGCTGAGACAGCGAAATTCCTTGGTTTGATATTTCCTTCTTGGAGGACAAAGTATAAGGTCACTTTGTCATCAATTTCGAGCCCCAACCTTCTGGCCGTATACGCTGAGATCATAATATCTTTCGACGCATCCAGTCCGTCTACTCGGATGGAATCTCCTTTGACAATTTTATCTTCGAAAAAACTCCAGTCAAAATCTTGTCCAACCCCTTTGATAATGCACCCCTGAAGATTGTCTGTGGTTTCCATGATTCCCGGCTTGGTTGCAAATACTTGCACATGCCGAATTCCCGGTAAATCTGCTAGTTCTGGATAGAAATCTTGTTCTTTTAGGACCCTTGAGCTTTCCTTATTGAACGATTGTTGGGCGTTGACAATTTGGTAGTGCGCCCCGAAACCAACTACCTTGTCTCGAACTTCTTGTTGGAAACCCGTTACAATGGCAACGGATAGGATCATTAGAGCAACTCCGATGGCAATACCAGCAGTGGCAATGACCACTACGGGCTTTGACAGGCGTGTACCCTCACCTTTTCCTGCCATACGAGAAGCTATGAACCGAACTATCATGCCGTAAAGATAACAGAGATGTTTGAGGTGGAAGCCTTTTGAAGTTCGGAATGATTATTGAACTTCGCTGTATGATGATAAGACTTTTGATTTTCTTCTTGCTTTCGAGCTTTTGCTCTTTCGGACAAATGGTCATTGGCAACACCTATGTGAATGATTTGAAGGTAGATAGCACGATTGAAGTAGGTGCTCTTGCCTTCGATAAGTACCTCCCTTTGCTCGCAGGCAAGTCTGTTGGAGTGGTTGCCAACCATACTTCTATGTTAGGAGAGCAGCACTTGGTGGATGTTCTTCTTTCGAAAAAGGTGGACATCGAAGCCGTATGTGCTCCAGAGCATGGTTTTCGTGGAAAGGCGGCCAATGGCGAAAAAGTAGAAAGCGGAAAAGACGCAAAAACAGGACTTATCATACATTCCTTATATGGAAAGACGAAAAAACCAAGCAACACCATGCTCGTTGGTGTGGATGTGATGATCTTCGACATGCAAGATGTTGGTGCACGATTTTACACCTATTTAAGTACCATGCATTATGTCATGGAGGCGTGCGCCGAAAATCAGATTCCGGTTATCATATTGGACCGACCAAATCCCAACGGCTTTTACATCGATGGCCCAGTTCTTCAACCAACGTATTCTTCTTTTGTTGGAATGCACCCCATCCCTATTGTTCATGGAATGACATTGGGAGAATTGGCCCAAATGATCAATGGCGAAGGGTGGTTAGACAACTCCATTAAATGTGACCTAACTGTTGTGCCTTGTGCTAACTATGATCACAACGACCTGTACGAATTACCGGTAAACCCAAGTCCAAACCTCACTTCACAAGAGGCTATATACCTGTACCCTTCGCTCTGCTTGTTTGAGCCTACGAAGGTTAGCATTGGCCGTGGAACAGATTTCCCTTTTGAAGTAATCGGACACCCCAGTCATGAATATGGTTCTTTCTCTTTTACCCCAGAAGACCGTCCAGGAAAATCTGTCAATCCAAAACACGAAGGGAAAGAATGTCGGGGACAAAACCTGAACAGTTTTGGGGAATTCTATTTTACATCGCATCGTTGCATGTACCTCGAGTGGCTTGTGGCCATGTATGAGTTTTACCCAGATAAAGCTTCTTTTTTTACTAGTGCAAATTTCTTCGACAAACTTGCTGGTACCGATGAGCTTCGGAAGCAGATTGTAGCCGGAAAAAGTGCGGAAGAGATTCAGCAAAGTTGGCAAGAAGGGTTGATGGAGTTTCGGTCGAGGCGGCTGCCTTATTTGATTTATGCGGATTGATCACCTACGCATCGCCTATGCTGAAGCTTCGGCGAATGCTGGGCGAATGCTCTAGAGTCTCGTCTGAAGAAGATTGAAGCACGCAAGTGGCGTCTCTTTTGGGAAGAAGAAGTCGCGCAAGCGGAGCCTCCGTGTCGGGATTTCAAGGCTATGCAACTTTCGGGAGGGCGAATTTGTCTTAGATATAGAGAAAAGCGTATTTTCACGCTCTAATTTAATTGTGATGAAGAAGTTCCTTTTATTCTTTAGCCTTGTTCTTGGACTTGCATTTGTTGGATGTCAAAAGTCTGAAGATTTCGTAAATCCAGAATTCATGTGTGAATGTGGTTCACTTAACTGGAACGGTCAAGAGTACCCACTCTTGATGGCTGAGTACGTATTGGAAGGAGAAGATTTATTTTTATCTAGAAGGTACTTTCTGACCACGGATATCCGACTAGAGGGTGAGTCTAAGCCACACAATTTGAGCTTTCAATTAGGGATTGACTCTGTAGATCAAGCTGTCCTTTACATTCCAGCAGACACTGTTTTCAACTTGGTTGAAGAAGTAGACCAGAACGATGAATTGTTCCCATACAGAACATACACTGGAACCAATGGAATTGTAAACGTGAACCCAGCTATTCTTGGAGGTACTGAAAGTGTGAGCTTCCAAATTATCTTGAGGGAAACGGTGAACGGAGATACAGTCGGTTTTGACATTCCATTCTCTGGAAACTTTACTGTAGACATTTAACGTTGCGCGGCGCCATCGCTGCCTTGCAGAACGTAATCCAAGACTATATCTCTGTCTTCTCGCATCGAACGCGGAATGATAACAACATCGGGCTGAACGCCTCCGTTGTGATCTCCCTTTACATTTAGATCAAACCAGATACGCGGTAAATTCACCACAAACTTAGAGTTTGGGAGTTCTACTTGGTAGTAATATCCGCTGGTGTGCCCTTGGTAGCCACCACATGCTTCTTCCCCTACTAACTGACAATTATTCACGTAGTCTTTTGCCAAGGCGGCGAATTCCGATGCTCCGGAGAATACTGAGTGATCAATTAGAATAGACACTTTGCCATTGTAGACATAATCAGGTGAGATAAACGTGCGTTGGAAACGGTTTCGTCGCAGCCACCTTCCTTCATCATCTTGACGAAACTCCACTGCTCTGTAAATCACATCTTCCATTCTGCGCTTGAAAGGCTGGTTCATGTATTTGTAATAACTAGAGGTCGGTTTTCCGATTTCTACCTCATCATATTTCATGTCTAAATTGTGGTCTAAATACGACATCAATAGGTTTTCGACGCCTTCTCTTCCGCCCCCATTTCCACGCAGATCAATAATTACCTGGCTCACTTCATTCTCATCAAATGTGGCAAATGCTTGATCAAAAGCATTTTCAAACTGCTTCAACGACATCCCGTTAAAACCAGAAACACGTAAGTATCCTGCTCCACTTAACACTTCATGCCTGACCGGCACCTCTGGCTGATCATCCTTGGCATAAATTTCATTGATCTCCGAAATTCGGTCGTTCATATGAATAGCGAAAACTCGGATCTGTTCCATTTCACCTTTTTCAGTTCGAAATGAGATTTCATGGATATCTGGTGTTCCGAAGTGAATTCCGTAGTACCACCAAAACTGACCTTCTAACCCACCGAGTTTTCCAGAAAGGCCAAACCCATCACACGTGAAGTAAGGTAAGAGTTCGCGAACGATGGCCCGAATTGAAACGCCATTGATAGCGGTAATTTCGGTCCCTTCTTCCAGCCTGTAGCTATCGCTAAAATTCTGGTTCACGTGCATTGTCGTTCCGTTTACTCTTACCGTAAGCGGAAGAAATCGGTTGGTGCTAAGAAGATATCCAACAGCTGATTTCGATGGCATGACATAGGTGTGTCCATCGTGAACAATGTCAATGTAACCAGCAATGGCAGCATAACATTCACTCAGTGATATGGGTTTTTTGTTCTCTTTGGATTGAAGCAAGTAGGCTTCGCGGTCTAACGGAGTTGAATACCGATTGATTCCAGCATGGGATTCTTGCATAATTTGCTCCAAAATCTGAAGATCTTCTAACAACGCTTCGGGCGGCAAACTTGCATCACGCCAAATGTCATCTTGTGCCAAGAGTGGCAAAGAACACGACAACAGCAAAAGGAATATAAGTCGCTTAAAGATGAGCATAAAGAGTATCTAACTCTATAAGTACGCAAAATATGGGCGTTTAGTTTCGTGACGCAAAGACTTTTTAGGCCTCCAAATGGTCAATAAATCCTATTTTCGCCCAAGAAGCTTCGGCACAATGCAGTTAGAATCACTTTTAAAGGACTATTTGACGGCACAAACAGATGAAAATCCGTTGGTGTTTAACCTGTTGACAGAGGCCGACACGGCTAAGTTCTACAGCGACATGTATTCCGAAGGTTTCGAACCGGAACGCCCTGCATTGTACCAACAAAATAAGAAAGAGTTTTCAGTGAAGGACAACGCCCACGGGACGATGTCTACGCTGATCCAGAAGATTAAGACATTGATTCCTGAGGACGGATCGGTGATTGAGTTGGGAGGAAGCGTGTACCAAAAGCGATCTGGTAATGCCGTTCATGAATTGAAGAATTACTTCCCGCTTGACATCTCTTATTCGTCGATGGCTCGCTATGCCAATCAATTCAACAGGCAGGCTATTGTGGCTGACGCCACCATCCTTCCGTTCAAGGACAAAAGTGTTGATTGTTTTGTGACACATACTTTTTTGGAACACCCTCACCGTCCAGATTTAGTATTGGAAGAAGTTCATCGCAGCTTGAGACCAGGAGGAATTGTGGTGCATAACGACGCTTGGTTTTGCCGGTGGTGGCACCGTTTCGGAATTGTTGGTTTGAAGCCTTGGAGCGATATGAACTTCAAGGAGAAGATGGTTTACAACGGCTACAAGATCACAGAATTCAAGTTGATTCGTATCCCTCCAATTATCATCAAGCGATTCTTGAAGGACCTTTTCGCGAAGCCGAAATACCCGATTAAGCTGAGCTACAAAAAACTCAAGCCCAATTACGACCTGCACTTAATGTGCGATGAAGACGCGGCCACTTCCATTGACCCAGTTGATGTGATTCGTTTCTATGAAAGTAGAGGGTATCAGCTGATCGAACCGCTCACCTTCAAAGAGCGTCTTTTTCTAGGCAATCGATGGGTTGGCTTTCGCAAGAAAGATGAGACGAATCAATCGGAGTGATTGATCACTTAACGTCTTCGCGATTTGATTCGTTGTCTGAATTTCCACCATCTAATCTTTTTTACCTCGAGGTATCCAATGGGATATTCTCTGGGATGTATAATAGGCACTCCAGCTAACGCTTCGTAATGCTCAATTTTCTCTACGTGTGCAACAATTTGAACTTCACCCAGGGTGGTTGGACTCAACTCCAGTTTCAGGTTTTGACAACCAGACTCGAGTGACTCTTGCTTCAACGTCATCGTGAAGTCATCGTATCCTAAGTATTGGACCCTTAATTTGACGTCCTTTTTTCTGAACTCCTTTGGGATTTCCAGGACGAAATTTCCATCCAAGTCAGCATTTACGCCATACGTGGTACTGTCAATTCTCACGGTTGCCATGATGAGCGCTTCGCCGTTCACCGCATCGTTAACGGTTCCAGAAATGAGAAAGGGTTTGGTAACTACGGGAGAACTCTCTTCTTGTAATTGGATCACTTCGCTTGAAGCTGTACTAGTTGAATCCTGGGCGAGGGAATTGCCTAATGCCATCGTTAGGAGCATTGAAGCGGCATATTTCAGGTAATTTGGCGAAGACGTCGTTTGAGGAACAGACAATGGTCTTTCCAATTGATCTGGTCTGAACCAACCGCAGACATCACCATTTGTTTGATGGAAAATCTTGACAATCTCTTGATCAGGGAGTTTGGTAAAGTCAACAAGGTCTCGTTTGCATGCGCCGCAAAATTTACCCCGCTGGGTGGGTTTCATTTTGGATAAGTCTTCACCGCAAGGGTTGTCTATTCTAACTTCAAAAGAGTTCATTCCGAATGTTTTTTTATTGGGATGCAGGCTTTTGAGTTATTCCATAAAATAGGTCGAAGATTACTTAGGCATATCCGTGGATACGCTATCCATTTGTTGAATTTCTGGGGAGACATCGTTCTGACGATCTTCTTCTGCTGCTTCAAACACGAGGTACGCCACGAGTATTATCATGACTAAGAAGAGGAAAGCTTTTGGGTCCTTGTACAAGGGCTTTTTGTGCAAGCGATTCAGCGTTGACTCATAATTGGTAACGAGCTTCCCGAAGTCTTTGTACTTCGAAGGATCTTTCTTCTCTACGTTGTTGTCGATCTTAAACTTCTTCATGACACCCCTCCCATCATTGATCGCAATTTAACGACTATTCTGTAGACCCGCTTCTTGGCCGCTTCCTCTGAACAACTGAACAACATGGCAACTTCTTTGAATGATCGTTCTTCGAAGAACCTCAATTCAATTAGTTCCACTTCCTCCGAAGTTAATTTATTCAAGGCGTTCACAAGTGCCACTCTTTTTTTCATTTTATCATCTGACGAAACGTCTTGCTCTTCAGATGCCAGGACTTGGTCCAACTTGGCTTCGGAGATGGAGACTTCAACCGACGGGTTTTTTCGAAAGAACATGCGTATTTCATTCAAGGCAATTCGAAACAACCAAAATTGAAAAGGTACACCGCGCATTTCGTACTTTTTGATGTTGTGCATGGCTTTCACAAAGGTCTGACTCGTCAGATCACCGGCTAAATCGTAGTTCATGGTTTTATTGAGCACAAAGCCAAATACGGCATCGAAATACCGCTCGTACAAGGGTCCAAATGCCTTATAATTTAGCTGAGCTGCCCGAATGAGTTTTTCCTCTTGATTCAATGAAAAAGGTTTCTTTCTTAACGAAGTAATGCAAGATGTATTGAAAAGGGACGGAATACTTCTTCTTTTTCAATTTCAACGCTTCTTTTTTCCACCTTTTTGCTTCTTCGCCTTCGCCAAGGCTATGGCGGATGCTACGGCAGATGCTGGTCGAATAGAAAAGGCTACGGCACTTCGACACTTCGATAAACTCAGTGACCTATACTCAGTGACCCAACTCAAGCATTTTTTTGAAACAATTTTCTGGGAGTTGCCGTAAAGAGTAAAGAATAACACCCTATTCCAATGATCCGAATGATCCTCCTCTCAGTGTTTTTCTTGGGGCCGATGAGCCTTCAGACAGACATGATGGAGAAACATATAGTTCGAAAGCACAACAACGGCTCACCCTACGTGGTGATGTATACCTTTGGTGAAGAGCACGTCCGTGTAAAGGAAGAGCTGTATTATCCCAATGGACAGTTAGACTATGTAGGTCATTATAAAAATGGCGTGGAGCATGGTGAGTGGATCTACTACTACGAAAATGGAAATCTGAAATCATACGAAAACTACCTTCGTGGTATGGAGGAAGGAATTCATTATGATTTAGATGAAGAAGGAAATCGAATCAAAGAAGTTCACTACCGAAAAGGGGTTGTTCTCCGTGAGATTGATTTTTCAGCTGATCCGAAGAACTGATCCGTCTGCACTCACATACACCTTATCACTTTTTTTCGGCTTGATCGTATGCGATCCTGTGAAATAGCCAAATGACGGCATGATTCCTTGATTTTCACCAAAGTAAAAACAGGGAACTCGTAAGCGCTGTCGCCCACCTCCTCTAAGCACTACTGCCGGATGAATATGTCCGCATAGATTGTAGCCTTCCCACTCCTCCAGAGGTTCATGACTGAAAATGAACGGTCCTTCGCGCAACTCTTCGACCAGTTTGATATTGGCATCTTCAAAATGATACTCCGGAATCACATCATGATTGCCTCGTACCAGCACTTTTTCAATGGCTGGAAATTGGTCGAGCATGTCAACGAATTGATCCCATTCTTTGTTTATTCGGCTGTGAAAGAGGTCTCCCAGCAACAGCAAACGATCAGGTTTGTGATCCATGAGTAAACCAGAGAGCGTCCACAAGTTTTGCATATTCACTTCAACGGGCAACGCTACCCCATTTTTTCTAAAGTGTCCGCCTTTGCCCATGTGGAGGTCGCTTACCAACAAGGTATTCGTCTCTTTCCAAAGCATGGCTTTTTCAGGAAGGAGTAAGAATTCATGATCAAGTAGCGAATGAAGCATGTGCAAATTTAAGCGGAAGCTAAGGGATTTCCATTGTGAAAGGATTGGAATTACGGTGTTTCGGAACACTTGGGTAACTGCTTGGTAACATATCGCCCGCAAACCTCTGTCATTCTATACCTTACAATACTTAAAAAGGAACAAAAAAAAGATCATTTACCCCTCTATTTCGTAATGTATGCTTCACTTGACATTAACCGAACAATTGAGATAAGAGGCGGAATTTTGCACCGAAATCTAAAAATAGAAACTGTGAATAGAATGATTCGTTCTCTCGCTTTTATTGCCTTCGCACTGGTCAGTGCGACATGTTTAGCAGGAAATACTCCAGCAGCAAACAACACCGAAATCAGGAAAGAGGTGTCCCGTGCTATTGGATATCCTTCTGCGCTATCAACCAGCCATGATACCGAAATGGTTTTGGTCAGTTTTGAAGTAGAGCCATGTGGTATGATTACCATTTTGGAAACTAATTCGAGCAACAAAGAATTTGAAACGTATGTATTGAACAAGCTACAAGGAATGCATTTTGATGCTTCTGAAGGAGCGTTTCTAAACATGAAATTTACGTTTACACCGAAAGGGTAAACAACACTAACACATTTTGAAATTGAAAGCATGGAGGTGTTTTCATGGTCGGCATATCGCCGCATTTGTTTTGGTTAACAGTCTTAGGGTGCCTAGCTAAACGTAGCTGGGCATTTTTTTATCGCCTTCGCCAAGGCTATGGCGGATGCTTCGGCGTATGCGGATAATAATCTCATCCTTTCCTTTTGAAGCTACGACGAGTATAAAACGAATAGGGTCACAGGCAAAGTTGATGTTGGACGAGGTTGTTTAAGGAGTAGATTGGAATAAATATGGAAGAGATGAAATGACGGTTATAAAATAGATTGGGGCGTTGGCAAAGTTGGCGCATTCTCATAGCAATCAGCACGATAGAAGTTTGTAGCTTCGGAGAGCTGGTTGGAAAAGGTGGGGGAGGGAGGGCCCGCAAGGGCTAAGTCTCGTTCGAATTCAACCTACTTCCAAATTTGTCCACTGAATCATTCAGTTCAACCATGCCCCTCAACATTTTTCACTAACTATGTAACAACCAACAACACCATCATGAAACTCCTTACCCTCTCTCTAGCCTGCCTACTAAGCATCCTCTCGTTGCAAATGAACGGTCAAAAAGAACGAACGGTTGACTCGTTGAATCATTCCATTGGATTACATGTAGGCTCAACTTCTGGGTATGGCCTCTCCTACCGCTACCGCCCAAATAGATTAGGTGTTCAACTTTCATTTACGCCTTATAAAAACACAGACCGTACGGTGTTGGTTTCCGGATTGAGCTTCATGTATGTTCTTTCTGAATACAGAGACATTAATTTCTTCCTCTACCAATTGTGCCCATCCCCATTAATCTGAACTAATTTATTATATTATATGAAAAACCCTCAACAGCTTCTGCCATTGAGGGTTTTTATATGTCTTCGTATCAAGCTTATGCCTGCTCTCTCTTGATCAAGTTCAATGCTGAACCAGCACGGAACCACTCAATCTGTTGCGCGTTGTACGTATGATTCACTTTGATCTCATCCTTGTTTCCGTCCTTATGAACAAGCTCAATGGTAAGCTGCTTTCCTGGGGCGAAATCTTTCAAATCAATAAAGTTGAATGTATCATCTTCTTGGATCTTATCGTAGTCCGCTTCATTTGCGAATGTGAGTCCAAGCATTCCTTGCTTCTTCAAGTTCGTCTCGTGGATACGAGCGAATGATTTCACAATCACTGCTGCTACACCCAAATGACGTGGCTGCATGGCTGCGTGCTCTCTACTTGAACCTTCACCATAGTTGCTATCTCCTACTACTACTGTAGGGATGCCAGCCGCTTTGTATTCACGTTGAACAGCAGGAACTTCGCCATACTCACCCGAAAGCTGACTCTTTACAGAGTTAGACTCTTGGTTGTATGCGTTGATTGCTCCTGTGAGCGTGTTGTTCGAAATGTTATCGAGGTGACCGCGGTAACGCAACCAAGGACCAGCCATCGAAATGTGGTCAGTAGTGCATTTTCCGAATGCTTTGATAAGAAGCTTCGCTCCCATCATGTTCTCGCCATTCCAAGCAGCGAAAGGCTCCAATAGCTCCAAACGTTCGCTTCCTTCCTTCACTACAACTGAAATACCAGATCCATCAGCAGCAGGTGCTAGGTATCCCGGATCCTCCACATCAAATCCTTTGCTTGGCAGCTCATCTCCTTTCGGAGGATCAAGCTTCACTTCTTCACCATTTTCGTTGGTCAAGGTATCTGTAAGCGGATTAAATCCTAATCTTCCAGAGATAGCGATTGCCGTTACAAGCTCAGGTGAACCTACAAAGGCGTATGTATTTGGGTTACCGTCTGCTCGTTTAGAGAAGTTACGGTTGAATGAGTGAACGATGGTGTTCTTCTCTTTCTTATCATCTCCTTCCCTAGCCCACTGACCGATACACGGTCCACAAGCGTTTGAGAATACAGAAGCACCCATTTTTTCGAAAGTACCAATGAAGCCATCACGTTCTACCGTGTAACGCACCTGTTCTGAACCTGGCGTAATGGTAAACTTCGATTTCGTTTTCAAATTCTTCTCTACTGCTTGAGCAGCAATAGAAGCTGAACGAGCAATATCTTCATAACTAGAGTTCGTACACGAACCGATCAATCCTACTTGCACTTCTGTTGGCCAACCGTTCTTCTCAGCAGCTTCTGCCATTTGAGAAATAGGGGTTGCCAAATCTGGTGTAAATGGTCCGTTCAAATGCGGTTCCAAATCAGAAAGGTTGATTTCAATTACTTCGTCGAAATACTGTTCTGGGTTCTCATACACTTCTGGATCAGCCGTCAAGTGTTCTTTAACAGCGTTCGCTGCATCAGCCACATCTGCTCTTCCAGTAGCACGTAGGTAACGTGCCATTGATTCATCGTAACCGAATGTTGAAGTGGTCGCACCAATCTCAGCACCCATGTTACATATCGTACCTTTACCCGTACAAGAAAGTGAAATAGCCCCAGGGCCGAAGTACTCAACAATAGCACCTGTTCCACCCTTCGCTGTAAGGATACCAGCAACCTTAAGAATAACGTCTTTTGCGCTTGTCCAACCGTTCATTTCACCGATTAGACGTACACCAATCAATTTCGGGAATTTCAACTCCCATGGCATTCCTGCCATCACGTCTACCGCGTCAGCTCCACCAACACCGATAGCGACCATTCCCAATCCACCGGCATTTACCGTGTGCGAATCAGTTCCGATCATCATTCCTCCAGGGAATGCATAATTCTCCAATACTACTTGGTGAATGATACCTGCTCCAGGCTTCCAGAATCCAATTCCGTACTTATTTGATACAGATTGAAGGAAGTTGAATACCTCGTTGTTTTTATTGATCGATTCTTGAAGGTCAGTGCTTGCACCTACTCTTGCTTGAATCAAGTGATCACAGTGAACCGTTGAAGGAACTGCTGCTTTTACCTTTCCTGCTTGCATAAATTGAAGCAATGCCATTTGAGCCGTTGCATCTTGCATCGCCACACGGTCAGGGGCAAAATCTACGTAAGACTTTGCACGTTCATGCGCTTCAGTAGCATCACCTTGCCAAAGGTGGTTGTAAAGAATTTTTTCAGAAAGGGTAAGAGGTTTACCTGTGATTTGGCGCGCTTTTGCAATGCGGCCAGGCATCTTGGCATATACCTCTTTGATCATATCAATATCAAAAACCATAGAGATCGTAATTGTAGTGTTAAAAAGAACGTTTATTCAAGGGCTGCAAAGATACGAAATCTCAACCATCTTGCCATACGCCATTTGCCTTCGCCGTTCGCGGAAAAAGTTCAGCCTGAAAGAATTGAGAATGACTACTTTTGAGCCATGACTAAGGGCACCATTTTAGAAATCATTAAAGTTTCGCTCAGGGCAATTCGAAGTCAATTACTTCGAACCGTGCTGACGGTCTTCATTATTGGTATCGGAATCATGGCGCTTGTATCTATGGTAACCGCCACAGAAGCTATCAAAGCCAATGTGCAAGGAGAATTCTCTAGTCTGGGAACGAATACCTTTAGCATCAAACGCAAGACCAGTCAAGGGCGACGAATGGGAATGGTTCAACGTGAAGGTGACCCCATTAGCTATCAACAAGCGAGAGACTTCAAACGCAATTACGAATTTGACGGATTGGTGTCTGTTAGTGCATTTGGCTCTGGAATTGCCACCTTGAAAAAAGGAAGCACCACGACCAACCCGAATGTACAAGTGCTGGGAGTGGACGAAAACTACTTGCAAATTTCTGATAAGCAATTGGCAACAGGACGTGGCTTTCTTGCCTCTGACCTGTCCAGTTCGCAAAACCTCTGCATCATCGGCAACGACGTCGTCACTAAACTATTTAAGGAGTACGAATCTCCAATTGATGCAGAAATCATGATTGGTAGCTACCCGTATGTGGTTGTTGGCGTGTTGGAATCAAAAGGCAGTAGCATGGGAATGTCGCAAGACAACCAAGTGTATATCACCCTTTCCAACCTTAAGAAACAATACGGAACTGCCCGCACAGATTACAACATTAGTGTACTGGTCGAAGATGCAAAAGATCTTGACATGGCCATTAGCGAGGCTTTTGGTACGATGCGCGTCATTCGTGACGATGTCTTCAAATCAAGTGAATCATTCAAGATTGATCAAAGCAACGGACTGGTTGATGCTATGTTGGAGGGACTATCAGGCGTCACGGTGGCCGCAACGATCATCGGTCTCATTACGCTCTTTGGAGCCGGGATTGGTTTGATGAACATCATGTTGGTAACCGTAACAGAGCGTACCAAAGAGATTGGTGTTCGAAAAGCCATTGGTGCCAGTGGAAAAGTGATACGATTTCAGTTCCTCGTGGAATCTATTATCATCGGACAGATTGGTGGAGCCTTTGGTATTATCCTAGGCATTGCCGTTGGAAACCTTGTAGCGAATCAACTAGATGCGCCTTTCGTGATGCCTTGGTTCTGGATCATCGTTGGATCTATGTTGTGCTTAATTACGAGTGTTGCCAGTGGATACTACCCGGCGAAACGGGCGGCGGCATTGGATCCGATTGAGGCGTTGCGCCATGAATAAATGATTTCGTAAATAATAAATTACGACACCTTCACAATTCGTTGCGTCACTCCATGCATCTTCAAGAAATAAATCCCTTCTGACAGTTCTGATAGGTCGATTTGATTAAAGCCTTCTTTGGCTGTTGTACGCTTGAGCACTTCTCCTTGAATATTCATCAATAGCACTTCTTCGCCATTCGACGCCTGAAAATTAATCACACGCTCTGTAGGAACAGGCCATACTTGCAAGTCATTCACTTCCAATTCAGCCGTGTACAATGAACAATCTGGAGCTTCACCGGCAGCTTCCACCAATGCGCCTTCGTCTACATACCAATCAAACCACTCACCGCCATTGAAATTGGTCCAGTTGTTTAAGTCCAGGTAGAAATCACCAGCCAAGTTCGCATTGATGCGCAATACTTTTAACGCTTCGTCCCCTTCGTCCCACGTAAGCGGAATGCCTTCTTCACACACTTGTGGATTAATCTCTCCGGTGCAATTCGGTCGAACGAAGTATACATAGTCATCGTAATCAGGCGCTTCTCCAAAACAAGTTGCTAGCCCGTTTTCATCAATACACACCGCTGCAAATTCGTCGCAAGAGATACCCTTCGGCACTTTCCCTTCGTCTACGGCCATTCTCGCCATGAATGTGACGTGTCTTCCCTTTCGATCTGGATCGTCGTAATGTGTGTCGGTAACTACGTCTTCTAGAAATGGCGCTTCAATAAAATCGTTGTGTCCCAATTGCACTTGGTTATCAAAAGGATTTTCTAATGCATCTTCGCTGGTAACCGTTCCTAGTGAGGCATTGAAATAAGTTCCTCCCAACACAGCCATTCCCGCAGAAATGCCTCCAACAACTCCACCTGTTTCGTTCAGTAGCGTATTGATCGCATCTTCAATGGCTGTTCCTTGCCAGTAAGAAACGTAATTCCACTGGTCTCCTCCGGCCATCCAAATCGCTTCTGCATTTTGGACTTGTTGAATCACGTACTCATCTGTGGCCGCGTCTCCACTATTGAACAGAATGGTTTCAACCGAATTCACTTCCACCCCTAAATCCGAAAACAGGTAATCATTGTATCCGTCGCTTCCACTGGCTCTTAGCACAACTACATCTCCTCCGTTGGCGCGTTCTAGGAACCACTTCATGGCCTCATCATTTTCGCCTGCACCTCCCATTAATACTACACCAAAAGTGGGCGTAACTTGAGCGTCAGCTTCATCGCCTGTGAAGTAACTCACATAATCTTGAGCGAGGGATGTACTTGTTGAAAAGAGGAGGAAAAAGGAAAAGTAGATGTATCTCATGGAAAGTCATTTTACGAAATGAAGATACAAAACGATGAATAACCCTAGTGAATGAATGGGGAAATTAACATCCTTTTACGGCCAGTTATTCAGGCACAAAAAAAGCCAGCATCGTTGAACGATACTGGCTTTGAATTGCAGTTAAATAAGCCTGCTTAGTTTTCTGAAAGGTATTCTGCAACACCGTCAAAAGACGCTGTCATTGCTTTGGTACCTTCTTGCCAGTTAGCCGGACAAACTTCTCCGTTGTCTTCGAAGTGACGAAGTGCGTCTAGCGTTCTGATTGCCTCATCAACATTTCTTCCAAGAGGAAGGTTGTTGACTAATGAGTGCTGTACAATTCCTTCCTTGTCAATAAGGAAAAGACCACGGTAAGCGATCATTGGTCCTTCTGCAACCATTTCTCCTTGCTCATTGTAATCGTAGTCTCCTGCAAGAACACCGTAGTTCATGCTGATGGTCTTCGTAGTGTCAGCAACCATTGGGTACTTCACTCCGTTGATACCACCTTTGTTCTTATCCATCTGCAACCAGCTCCAGTGAGACTCTTCCGTGTCTGTAGAACAAGCTACAACCTCACATCCACGTGCTGCAAACTCATCCATTTTAGCTTGGAAAGCGTGCAATTCTGTTGGGCAAACGAATGTGAAATCCTTCGGGTAGAAGAAGAAACAAACGTACTTACCTTTATACTGATCAAGTGAAAATCCTTGAACGATTTCATTTCCCTTTACTACAGCTGGCGCGCTGAATCCAGGAGCTTTTTTCCCTACTAGTGTCATTGGTTTATTCTTTTAGGTGTCAAAATTCGGCTGCAAAGATACAACCTCTATCGCAAAAGAGGGCAATGTTAAGAGTGTTCAAATTAGATTCGATTTTTACCTTGTTGCCCCTACCTTTGTATTGAAACCCCGTGCTATGTCGATTTTAAGTAATTCCAATTATGTCAACCGAGAATTAAGCTGGTTGTCTTTCAATGAACGTGTGCTTCAAGAAGCCATGGATGAGCGCAACCCACTTGTGGAACGCTTTCGTTTCTTGGGTATCTTTTCCAATAACCTGGATGAGTTTTTCCGTGTTCGTGTGGCTACATTGAGAAGAATGGCTGAATTCGACGAGACGACGAAAACGGATTTGGATTTCTTCGCCTCCGATACCTTAGAGACTATCAGGACGAAAATTGATGAATTGCAAAAAAGGTACAGCGAGACTTTTGAATTGTTAGATCAGGAGCTGCGCGAAAAAGGAATCGATATCCTCAATGAAACGGAGCTTTCTGAAGAACAAGATGCCTATTGCCGCGACTATTACAAGAAGACCATCCGTCCGAACCTTGTTCCACTTATGTTGGGAGGAAAGAATGGATTCCCTGAGCTGAGAGATCAATCGGTTTACCTTTCGGTTGCTTTACATATTGGTGAATCGAAAAAGCTGAAATACGCCTTGATTGAGATTCCGAATCACTTGCCGCGATTTGTTGAAATTCCGGCTGAAAAAGGGAAGCACGCCGTGATTTTCCTGGAAGACATCATTCGCCTGAGGCTGCACAGGTTATTCGCTATTTTCGATGCGAGGGACATCAAGGCGTACACGATTAAAATCACCCGTGACGCTGAATTGGACATCGACGATGACATCGACAAGAGTATTGTTCAGAAGATGCAGCGAAGCTTGGACCGACGTAAAAAAGGGCGCTACGTGCGATTCCTTTATGATGCTAGAATGCCAGACAGCATGCTGGAGTACATCGGGCGAAAAATGCGTATCAAAGACAAGAATAACATGATCCCCGGTGGTATTTACCACAACAAAAAGGACCTCATGGGCTTTCCTGACTTTGATAGAAACGACCTTCGTTTTGAGAAGCTTCCGCCCCTGCCCCATAAAGACCTGATGAAACGTACCAGCTTGTTGGACCAAGTGAAGAAGCGCGACATCATGCTGCATTATCCCTACCAGCAATTCACCTACATCGTTGACTTGCTTCGCGAAAGTGCCATTGACCCGAATGTGACCGAAATCAAACTGAACATTTACCGTGTTTCGAAGAACTCGAACATCGTGAATGCGTTAATTAACGCCGCGAAAAACGGAAAACATGTTCAAGTAATCGTAGAGCTTCAAGCACGTTTTGATGAGAAGAACAACATCCACGTTTCCAACCAACTTCAAGAGGCCGGAGTGCAAGTAATCTATGGTGTGCCAGGATTAAAAGTACATAGCAAGCTCATGATGATTACCCGTAAAGAGGCGAAGAAAGAAGTTATTTATGGACACATTGGTACAGGAAACTTTCACGAAAGCACGGCCAAAATCTACAGCGATACTTCGTTGCTTACTGCTGACCAACGCATCACAAACGAAATCTCCAAGCTGTTCGACTTTTTTGAAAGCAATTACCAACGCGTACTGTATCGTCACCTCATCGTTTCGCCCTACAGCACACGAAGAAAGTTCACTGAATTGATTAATACTGAAATCCGAAATGCGAAAGCCGGAAAGAAGTCGTGGATCATCATCAAGCTGAACAACTTGGTTGACGGTGGCATGATCAAGAAACTTTATGATGCAAGTAACGCCGGGGTCAACGTCAAACTTATTGTTCGTGGAATCTGCTCCCTTATTCCTGGAGTGAAGGGCAAAAGTGAAAACATCAAAGTCACCAGTATTGTGGGCCGTTTTCTAGAGCATTCGCGCGTGTTTGTCTTCAGCAACGATGGAAACCCCAAGTACTTTATTAGCAGTGCCGATTGGATGTCGCGTAACTTGGATCACCGAATCGAAGTTTCCGTTCCTATTTACGATGCCCGACTGCATAGCGAGTTGACAGATTACCTGAACATGCAGTTCAAAGACAATGCGAAATCGCGTATTATCGACAAGAAGCAGAAGAACGGATATGTGACCGCGGGGAGAAAAGAAGAATCGTACAATTCACAAGAAGAGGTCTACAAGTATTTCGCCCGAAAAGTCAAGAATAAGAAGCTTCCAGAAGACTGAGATTTCTGAACAATTTGCACGGCTTATCCACAACTGAACCCGCTTCTCTTGAGGATACCAAGATAATTCTGTAATCTTACTTTCCATGAAGCTAGCGGCGATAGACATCGGTTCAAACGCAGTGCGTCTTTTGATCGAAGAGATCATTGAAACCAAAGACGGAGTGCATACTCAGAAGGTATCTTTCACTCGGATTCCTCTTCGTTTAGGCGAAGACGTTTTTGAGTACGGCGCTATTAGCCATCAAAAAGCAGTTCAGCTTGTCAAAGTAATGAAGGCCTTTTGGTACCTCATGGATGTCCAAGACGTTGAGTTCTTTCGTGCCTGCGCTACAAGTGCCATGCGCGAAGCGGAGAACGGAAGTGAAGTAGTTGCCATGGTTCAGCGCGAAGCGAACTTAACCATCGAGCTCATTCCGGGCAACGAAGAAGCAGACCTCATTTTTGATGCCTTCTTTCACCAGAAGATGAACCCCAAACAGAATTACCTGTCCATTGATGTGGGCGGTGGTTCAACCGAATGCACACTCATTAAAAAGGGACAACGTGTCAAGGCCAAATCATTCAAAATTGGAACGGTGCGTACCTTGAAAGGAAAAGTGAAAGAAGAACATTGGGATGAAGCACGTGCTTGGGTGAAAGGATTAGCCGCGAGCGAAAAGAACCTCATGGCCATTGCCACCGGCGGAAACATCAACCGCATGTTCAAAATGAGTGGAGGTGGTATGAAAGGAACTATGCCAACCACCGAGCTAGAACGCATTGTGAAATACCTCAAAGGAAAAACCTTGGACGAACGGATGTATAAGTTGGGCTTGAAAGCTGACCGTGCCGACGTGATTGTTCCAGCAGGAGAGATTTACCTTCGCATTCTTAAAAAAGCTAACATTGACGAAGTCCTTGTTCCAAAAATTGGCCTTTCAGACGGAATCGTACTAGGTCTTTACAACAAGTGGAAAACTGATCACAAGAAGTAATTCTACTTTACTAAATGCGTCAACAATTGAGGGGCATCCGTAATTAGCTCATTTACACCAAGCTCCATCAAGTGCCTTGCTTCTTCCAGTGAATTTACCGTCCACGCTGCTAGTTCCAATCTGCTTTCTTGCGCCCTGCTAACTATTGCTTCGTCAATGAGGTCCTTATGAAGACCAACACCACTCATCCATGAAGGCCAAAGTTGGGTCAACTTCTTTTTATCTTCAATCAATAAATGACAAGGAACGGTGTTCATGAGTTCATGAAATGATTCCAAAAAGGCTAACGAGAAACTTTGGACACGGAACGGATTATACGCATGTGTCTTGAGCCAATTTGCAAAATGCTTGGCTATTGAAGAAGCCCTCGACGGGTCTTCAATTTTCACCTCAATTATAAAACGGTTCTCTTGTTCGGGGAACAAAGCGATCAACTCTTGCAACGATGGCACCGATGTTGACAGCTCTTGCTGTTCAGGAAACTGTTCTAATCGTTGCTGACCAAACCCAACAGCAGTTAAATTCTGAAGGCTACTTTCGGCAACTGTCAAGGACGAATTCAAAACATAATAGCCAGGATGAAGAACACCGTCGTGAACGACGATGAAGTCATCATCGCTCGTAAGATGCACATCAATTTCAACAGCAAAGGCGCCACAAGCAAAAGCTGCTTGGACGCCTTCAATACTATTTTCCGGGTATACCGCTCGGCACCCCCGATGTCCGTGAATACGAAGCAAAATTAATTCAGCTTCGATTTCAAAAATTGCTCTACTTGGTAGATGCGCTTTGGCTTGTCTACAATGCGCATTTCGCTATCCAACAAGAACAGGCTTGGTGTTTGCGTCACTTTGTAGTCTTTCGCTACTGGAGAGTTCCACATTTGAAGCTGAGACACATTTGGCCAAGTCACACCATTATCTGTCACCGCTTTTTCCCAGGCTGCTCTGTTCTGATCTACAGAAATTCCAATTACACCGAATCCTTTGTCTGCATATTCTTCGTACACTCCTTTCAATACTGGAATCTCCTGCTCACACTTGTGACACCAAGAAGCCCAGAACATCACCAAGGTGTAATCATGTTTCTTTACTTCTTTTGCCAATTCTACTTTTCCGCCATTTACTTCTTCAATGTTGAAGTTAGGAGGTGTCTTGCCAATTTGTAGGTTGATGATCCCCTGTGCACGCTGCTTGATCACATCCGATAAATCAGCACTGCAATCTTCATCCAAAATGTAGGCGTCAAGTACGTACATGGAGATGTTCTCCATTCCTGATTGGTAGAATCCATCAAGCATCGTGTAAAGGGCGAATTCCATTACCTGTGGATTCACTTCCGCTTTCGCTTTTACAATGTCAATGCAATTGTAAAACCCTGACTCTTCGCCTCCAGAGTATCCACGCATAAACTCTTGAATTCTGTTCGGAATGACCGGTGTTTTAATGATGGATACATCGGTAAAGTCGATGTCCTCCCAGTAGGTTCCCTTTTCAGAGGGATTGTCTGAATTTTTCCAACTCATGAACTTCGCCAAGAACGTATCTGGGTAGCTTGCAATTGCAGTTTGCTGTGCAGCTTTCTTTTCGTCTTCCTTCCCTGCTATCTGTTGGTCAATTCGCTCCTTGAAAGAAGACTTCGAACGAGATCTTCTCAACGTTCTTATTTCGTTGTCTAACTTCTTTTCAATTTTGAAGTATTCGATCCACCCCTTGTTTTCTTCGCTCACCTTAGCAGTTGGCAATGATTCAAGTCTAGAGCTACCGAAATCAACTTCCACATCTTGCTCATCAGGATTCATGATCAACGCCATCTTGTTGTTCACGTCAAATCCAACCATGTAAAACCCTCTTCCGTAGTCACGAACACCAAAATCGTAAGAACCTCCTTTGATCTCGGTACTGTCTACCACAGCATCGTTCTTGCCTTCCGTTTCATAGAGGTAAATTACTTTACCGTCCAGCATTCCTTTCACTTTTCCATGCAAACGGATGGGGCCGACCTTGTCTCCTGCGTTCTTATCCGTAATTCCAGAAACCGTTGCCACTGGGTTACTTTCAACTACGGGAGATTCAGCTTGAACTGCATC
This sequence comes from Flavobacteriales bacterium, assembly GCA_029245065.1. Classification (GTDB taxonomy): domain Bacteria; phylum Bacteroidota; class Bacteroidia; order Flavobacteriales_D; family Sanyastnellaceae; genus JAQWQB01. Next base: position 31,527 of record JAQWQB010000108.1, read on the forward strand.
TTGTACCTTGCTTGACGTTGTAGAAGAGTCTGTATTTGAGCAGCTTGCTAGCGTGAACAAACTGAAAAGTGTAATAAGAATTTGATTCATTTCTTCCGTTTTGGGGACGTAAATATACGAATTGCCTGTCTGACATCGCGACAAAATAAGCGAACTACAGCAGTTGAAATGAGAAATTAATAAGTCTTTAACATAGTTTTGCCCCATGCAACAATCAAATGCCCTTCTTCTGCTCGGTTTAGAAACCACTCCGTCTGAATCGGACTTGGTGGATTTGGTGGAGGAGAAAGTCTTTGAAATCCGCACTTACTTCTTGCGGCAAACGATTGTTCCAGAGCTTTATCGGAGTAGGGCGAAGAAATTAGTTCAATTTGGTGAGGCTGCACGTATTCTGGGATTAACATATTCCCCCACAATCTTCCCAAATTATGAAGGACAAGCTCCAGAAACCCTACCAAAACTATTGACTTGGTACGGATCGGGGGTTGCTTATTACCGTTTTCAACTGTCCAGCACGCTTAATCCGTTCGACTTAGAAAATATCGTCGAACAACTGATTTCTCACCAAATCAACTTTGAAGATGCCTTCTACGAAGCTTCCAAAACGGTTGATATGAGCGAAGAAACGATTCCCGCGAGCCAGGCTATTGACTACGCCGTGTTGCAATCTCATTTGCGATTAGGGGAAAATGAATTAGCGCAGGTGTTAATCGCGCAAGAACGAAAAAGGATTGACGGGCGTTATGAGCGCGAAGGCAAGCAGAAGTAGCCTTTCCGAGAAAGGTGGGCAGATTTGCTGAGGGGAAGGTAACACACCAAGATCGATTGCACCTGGAGGTCCCTGAGCCTGCCGAGGGGTTGGTTGAAATTTCCAATTATCGATAAAACGAAAGAGGCTTCGACAAGCTCAGCCACCTCTCCTTAGCTCAGCCACCTCTCAGGAATTCCACTAAAAACTTCGAACACTAAAATAAACGAAACCTTCAGAATCCTCCTACATAGGAATCCCATTCACATCTTGTTCTCATCTGCAAAACGGAAAGTAAATTCCTACCTTCAAGATGAAACCAATTTAAATCTCAAGGATTATGAAAAAATCATTACTCTTTGGTGCCGTTGCAATGGCATCACTTTCCGCTTCGGCACAAGTAACTGGCTATGGCGAAGGAGACACCATAGACAACTTCACGGTTGTTGACGTAAATGGTGTTACGCACGATCTATATGAATATGCAGAAGCAGGAAAGTACATCCTACTTGACTTCTTCTTCGACACATGTGGACCATGTCAGGCAACAACACCTATTTTCAATGAGTTCCATGACAAGTATGGCTGCAACGAAGGCGATGTTATTTGCATTTCCATGAACAACGGCACGGACACAGACGCTGAGGTTATCGCATTCGAAGATACTTATGGAGGCGATTTCAACCACGCTCCAGCAATTTCTGCTGATGGTGGCGCGGGAGATGTAGACGACGATTTCGGTGTTTCTGCATACCCAACGTACACGCTTATTGCTCCAGACAAGACGCTTCTTGTAGCTGACATCTGGCCTTTGGATGACGTTGGCACGTTCGAAAATGCATTCCCAGACGGAGCCATTTCTGAAATGCCTTGTTCGGTGAACTTGGATGAAATTGAAACTACGTTGAACTTGGACAATGTATACCCGAACCCAACTTCTGGTAACTTGACCATTGAATTCACTACTTCTACTGCACAAGCAGTTTCTGTTTCTGTCATCAACCTTATTGGTGAGCAAGTTGCTACACTGTTTGAAGGAACTGTGGTTGTTGGTCAACACAGAGAGATCGCAGATCTTTCAGACCTTTCTGCAGGAATCTACATGTTACGAATTGACATGAATGGCAAGACTGTTACACGCAAACTGATTGTTGAATAACACCAGTTGTAAACACATTTTGAAGACCCTGATTGGCTTGCCGATTGGGGTCTTTTTTTATGCGGGGCGGGCGAAGGATGCGCTAAAGCGGAGCATTCATGTCGGGGAGGTCCCTGAGCTTGTCGAAGGGTTGGTTGAAATTTCCAATTAGCAATAAAACGAAAGAGGCTTCGGCAAGCTCAGCCACCTCTTCGACCTACCCTATAAAACTCACCCAAACGCCTTTTCCAAAAAGCGCGACCAACTGACCCTATTGGAGAAGGAAGTTCCGATCTTAATCAGCCCTTCATCCAATTGCAGCAACAGAATGCCCGTTTGATCATCTTGGATTTCGGAGCGGATGAATTTCACATGCGAGTGATGAATGGGAATACCGTACACTTCGAGTCTAACTTTGAAATAAAGGATTCCACCATCGTGGGTGCGCTGGATGTTGCAGTAATCAATGTTGGATGTTTCAAAACGCATTTCATTGAGCGATGCGGGCAAGGCCAACAACTTGCCTCTTGGAGAGCCTGTCCCTCCTACCCTGATGCTTTGGACGAAGGAGTAGGGTTTTCCGCTGATAGCATACACTTCTGCCCATCTTCCGGGATCATTATACGTCAAATTCCAGCAGTTCATTGTTCCATTTTTGTTGGTACTTCCCTTGCGCATCATACATGGATGCTTGCTTTTGGGTGTTGAATTTTCTGTTCGGACGTGGGTCATTTCCAACACCCGCTAAGTACGCCCAATTGCCATAATTGGCCGTAGGGTCGTAGTCGATTAAAAAGTGTTCGAACACAGCGGCTCCTAAGCGCCAATCAATGCCTAGATCGTGCACCAAGTAGCTGGCTACGTTTTGTCGCCCGCGGTTCGACATCCAACCTGTTCGGCGGAGTTCATGCATGTTGGCGTTCACAAATGAGTCGGACGTTTTGCCTTCGATCCATTTATTCAACACCTCCTTGTTTTGCGACCATTGCGGAGCGCTTGCTTTCAATCCGTTCTTGAGGAAAAGTTGATTTCCGTACTTCATGGCCACAAAGCGAAAGTAATCGCGCCACAACAATTCGAATATGAGCCAATACGTGCTCTGATTTGATCCGTGCTCTTGTTCGTATTCCTTCACTTGGTGCACAATGC
>JAQWQB010000017.1 GCA_029245065.1 Flavobacteriales bacterium
TTATCTTTGCGCCATGGCAGATCAAAAAGCAGTGAATAAGACAAGAGAAAAAATCAAAAAAGACCTTTTCTCGGGCGATGATAAAGTAGTCCTTGCAGCCGTTAAGAAAACGAGCAAGAACGGAGATGCATCCTTTATTCACCCTCTTCTAATAGCTTATCGAGATGCTGGCGAAGGAAAAATTCGTGATGAGATCGGTAAAATGCTACGAGAGCTTAAAATTTCAGAAGGTGAAGACATTCTCTTGGAAGCGCTGAAGGGCGAAGAATTCCCTGGAATGGAAGGCGATCTTATGTCCTTCATTTGGAACAGTGGTTTCCAAACAGTAGATGACCTAGAAGTCATTGTAGACAAGTCGCTCAAAGGTGACTACATGTGCGCAGTAGAAGGCTTGACCTTGCTAGAAAGCCTTGGCGGACCAGTTAATGAAGAAAGCCTGCACCAAGCGCTTATTGACGTTCGAACGTTTCTAATGGAGCACAAAGATACAGACCATCAGAACTTCCCAATTGCCTTAGGAATTTATGAGGTGCTCTCTAAATTTGAAGAGTAGACTCAGGTCTGAAGTACTCCTACGTTGTATGGTTTTTCGGCAGGTGCATTGCTCGCTGCTTCTATTCCCATAGAGATCCAAGTTCTTGTTTCCATCGGATCAATGATGGCGTCAACCCACAATCGAGAAGCCGCATAGTACGGTGAGGTCTGTTCGTCGTAACGGTTTTTAATCGTGTCGAAAATCTCTTTCTTCTTTTCATCCGTAATCTCTTCGCCTTTCGCTTTTCGCGAAGCAACTTCAATCTGAAGCAATACTTTGGCAGCTTGAGATCCGCCCATCACAGCTATTTCAGCACTTGGCCAAGCAACAATTAAACGTGGGTCGTAAGCTTTACCGCACATGGCGTAGTTCCCCGCTCCGTAGCTGTTTCCTGTGATGATTGAAAATTTAGGAACCGTGCTGTTGCTCATGGCATTCACCATTTTTGCACCGTCTTTAATGATTCCACCGTGTTCAGATCGGCTACCCACCATGAATCCTGTTACATCAGTTAGGAATACCAATGGTATATTCTTCTGGTTGCAGTTCATAATGAAACGTGCTGCTTTGTCTGCACTATCACTGTAGATAACACCACCGAATTGCATGCCGTCTTTTTTGGACTTCACAAGCTCTCGCTGATTCGCAACGATTCCAACAGACCAACCATCAATACGCGCATAACCGCAGATAATCGTCTTTCCAATTCCAGCCTTGTACTCTGTGAACTCACTGTTATCTACCAAACGCTTGATGATGTCTCGTCCTTCGTAAGGCTTCGCACGGTTATCAGGTATGATTCCGAAGATCTCCTTTTGACCCTCCTTTGGAAGCGCTGGCTTCGCTCTGTTGAACCCTGCATCTTCAGTAGTTCGTCCCATTTTGTCAACCAACCCCTTGATCGTATCAAGGCAATCTTTATCGTCTTTGGACTTGTAGTCTGTTACGCCTGAAATTTCACAATGCGCAGTCGCACCACCCAACGTTTCGTTGTCGATATCCTCGCCAATGGCCGCCTTTACCAAGTATGAACCGGCCAAGAAAATAGTTCCTGTTTTATCAACGATCAAAGCTTCATCGCTCATGATTGGCAAGTAAGCACCTCCTGCAACACAAGAACCCATGATGGCTGCAATTTGAGGAATGCCTTGAGCAGACATAACCGCATTGTTTCTGAAAATGCGACCGAAGTGCTCCTTATCTGGGAAAATTTCGTCTTGCATTGGAAGAAAAACACCCGCACTATCTACCAAGTAGATGATTGGAATTCTGTTCTCCATGGCAATCTCCTGAGCTCTGAGATTCTTCTTTCCTGTCATTGGAAACCAAGCGCCTGCCTTCACGGTAGCATCATTGGCTACTACAATGCACTGTTTTCCGCTAACATATCCCATAACCACTACAACGCCAGCTGAAGGACATCCGCCATGTTCCTCATACATACCGTCGGCAGCAAAAGCACCTATCTCAATTTGATTGCGATCATCATCCAACAGATACGCCACACGTTCACGGGCGGTCAATTTCCCTTTGGCGTGCTGTTTCGCTATTTTCTTCTCTCCTCCTCCTTTTGCTACCGCTTCAAATTTGTAACGCAAATCAGACAGAAGCATCTTGTTGTGGTCTTCGTTCTTGTTAAATTCAAGATCTTGTTTAGCGTATTTTTTGCTCATGGGTTCTGTTTAAGGATGCGAAAGTTACGAAACACACGATTGACAATTCAAGTTCACCATTAATTCAGTGTGTTCTTCGCTACCTTTGTTTCAAACTAGGTAACAGATGTTCGACCATTTTAGTTCTGAAGTAATCAAATCTGCCTTGCTAGTCATCGCTTTGATTGCAGTACGTATTATTAGTGCTCAAGCTGTTCGACGGGTCATGGGAAAACTCGACTTTGGTTTGCAGCGCAAAAGGCTAACATTAAAGGTGATTAACATCATCTTACTATTAATAGCCCTGACAATTCTTTTGGGAATATGGGGGCTTAAAGGTGTTGATCTTTTTCTCTTCACTTCGTCTGTTGTAACGGTCATTGGTGTCGCTTTCTTCGCCCAATGGTCCATGCTGTCGAACCTCTCTGCGGGCCTCATTTTGTTTTTTAATCATCCACTTAAAATTGGAGATTACATTGAAATCAAGGACAACGACTTAAGTGTGATTGGACGCGTTGATGATATAACCGTATTTTTCATCCACATCATTACAACAGATGATGAACATGTAACGGTTCCGAATAACGTCATTCTTCAAAAGACGGTAAGCTATAAAAAGACTCCGATTGCCAAGAAAAACAAACTGAAAGAGACCGCATGAGATACTTCGCCTTCGCCCTAGCAATATTGCTCTGCGCTTGTTCTGGGGAAGATCAAACAGTCAGACCAGCATCTCAGTTGAATGAAGTAAAGAAAACGGAGTTCGCCCTTGGTTTCGATTTTCAGACGGTCAATGACGTCACTTCTCTCCGACTCTATGACTTGGTAGGAGATGGACGAAATTGCTTTCTAAACGTTTCGTACGAACCCATTTCTAAAAACGAAGATGGTGTAAACTACGTTGTAATTGATTCTTTAGGTTCATTCGCAACGCTCTCTACAACACATCTTTCGTACTTCAGCGCAATCAATACACTAGATCAAGTAGCAGGAACAGCTTATGCAGAATGGGTCAAAAGTCCGAAAGCGCGAAAGGCCATTGATAACGGCGAAATCATTGATATTTCGGGCGAAAAAGACGTCGACTTTGAAAAGGTCGTCATTCTCAACACGCAAGCCCTGTTGACTTACCCTTATGGGAACACTGATTATTCTCTTCTTGAAAAAGCCGGAGTAGCCATTATTCCTTGCTCTGAATACTTAGAAGAACACCCACTTGGTAGAGCGGAATGGGTTAAGGTAATAGGCTTTCTTACGGGACAAGAAAAGGCAGCAAACGCACTTTTCGAAGCAATCAGAGATGAATACATGTCGCTTTCAACGTTGAAGAACTCATTGAAAACCGACGAACTTCCCGAAGTTTTCACTGGGAGTCATAGCAATGGTAAATGGTATGCCCCAACGAGAACTAGTTTCATCGCTAAATTCATTACAGATGCAGGTGGCCATTACCTTTTTGAAAACGATCCATTGAATGAAAGCACAGCGGCTGGTGAAAACCTAGAAATGGATTTCGAAGTGTTTATGACCAAGGCTGCAAAAGCAGATTTCTGGGGTAAGGTTGTTTACGAAGAAGAGGGATTGAATTACCGTTCGATTCAAGATGAGGATCCACGTTACGAAGGCTTACGAGCCTTCCAGGAAGAAGGTATATTTTATTGCAACGCCAGCACCACAGATTACTTCGGTGATGCGATGTTGGAACCGCATTTAATCTTGAAGGACCTCATTCATATTCTGCATCCTCATGCCATGCAGCATGATAGCGTGTACACGCCTCACTACTTCAAAGGACTTGAACGTGAGTAAGAAGAGTAAAATATTCATCCTTGGTTTGGGCTTAGTTCTTTTGCTGTTTCTCCTGGAAATTTTCATTGGCTCTGTTCCCATTGCCGCAGCTGATATTTGGTCTGTCATCATTGGTGAAAGTGAGAATAAAATCCACCAGATCATCGTCTTGGAATCACGAGTGCCCCGAGCGTTAACCGCTTTATTTGCAGGAGGAGGACTTGCTTTGTCAGGCTTGTTGATGCAGCGATTCTTCCACAACCCCCTTGCCGGACCATCTGTACTTGGGATTACGTCAGGCTCCAGTTTTGGGGTTGCCCTCGTCGTATTGGTAACAGGAAGCGCCGTCTTGTCTCAAGTCAGCATAGCGTTGGCTGCGTTCATTGGTGCAATGGCCGTGCTGCTTCTAATACTTGTAGCTTCAAAACGTATTGCTAGTTCTGTGACCTTGCTTGTGCTTGGACTAATGATTGGCTACATGGTTTCAGCTGGTGTTACAGTGCTCCAATTTGGAGCTACCAAAGAGGCTCTCCGTTCATTTGTGTTCTGGGGAATGGGTAGTTTTTCTGACCTTAAAACGACGGAGGTACTCATTTTAGGAGGTACCGTTTTGGTCGGTTCAAGCGTCATTTTCATGAACACGAGAAAACTGGATTTATTCTCCTTGGGCAATGAATACGCATACAGCATGGGGCTCGATGTCAAGAAATTCCGTTTCGTTCTCCTTTTAGTTACCGGAGTGTTGACCGGAATGGTAACTGCCTTTTGTGGTCCTATTGCCTTCATTGGCCTCGCCGTTCCGCACTTAGCTCGCGGACTTTGGCAAAATGGCAAACATGCTGTTCTTGTTCCGGCCGTAGTGCTATCAGGAAGCGTAATTGGTATGACGTGCGACCTGATCCTTCGACTTCCTATTGGGCAATCACTTCCTTTGAATGCAGTTACTTCGCTCTTCGGGGCTCCGGTAGTGATTTACATTCTTCTTAAAGGGCGAAAAGTATTCTAATGGCGAAGATTTCACTTAAAAATATCGTTGTCGGTTACCGTAAGAAAGGCATTCACAAGCCATTTTCCGTTGATATCAATGAGGGTGAAGTGGTGGTTATTGCAGGGCGAAATGGTTCAGGAAAAAGTACGTTAATTAAAACACTTTCGGGGCTATTATCACCCGTATCAGGAGAAGTGCTTTTGAATGAACAAAGACTTGCTAGCATGCCTATTTCAGAAAGAGCAACATTCCTGAGTTTGGTTCAAACGAGTGCGCACTTTTGGACGGGACTTTCTGTTCAAGAGGTGTTGGAATTAGGAGCAGAAGTCAACGAACAAAAAGCATCCTTAGAACGCATCCAACAACTCGCTTCATTTTTTGGAATTGATCATGTGCTGAAATCTAGTTTAACCGAAATCAGTGATGGAGAACGGCAAAAGACCATGATACTCAGAGCCATTCTTCAAAATGCATCTACCATCATATTGGATGAGCCAACGGCTTTCCTTGATTTCCCATCGAAAATGAAATGGTGGGAATTCGCGAAGCAACTAAAAGAAGAAGGTAAAACACTAATCATTAGTAGCCATGACCTCTCTTCATTGAGTTCTCTTTCAATTATAGATCATTTTTGGATGGTGGGCGAAAGCGAAATTACTTCGCACCAAGGAAACCTATCGTTACCCGAACTGAAAGGGCTATTGAACTAACGTTCGGAAATACGGAACGAAGACAATTAGCGCAATTACGGCCGAAAGTATGGCAACTACCAATACAGCCCCAGCGGCCATGTCTTTCACGTGCTTAATGCCCTCTGCCCTTTCAGGATGCAGTGTGTCGCATAATTTTTCCAGAGCCGAATTGAAAATCTCGGCAGATAACACAGCCCCAATGCAGATCAACAAAACAATCCATTCCAGAGAGCTCACGCTAAAGTAGGTGGCCAAAGCAATCACAGCCATTGCAGCCAACGCATGGATCTTCATATGCGTCTCGTGTTTGAGTGCATATAGAATACCTTGAAAAGCGACCTTAAACTTCATGACAATGAATTTGATGCAAAATAAGTTCTTTTACCGTTGAATAGCTCATTTTCAGTAATCGCCCGATTCCTCGCTGTAAAGCAGACAACATTTTCTTGATCAAATTGTACTTCTTTAACGGAGGCCAACTTGAACACTAATTCTGATCAACTAATTTTACATTCAAATGTTTATTCATCGCTTTGATCCCTTCAAAGAAACTACCTTTGCCAACTCATGCGCAACAATCCGCTTAACGCCGCAATTGCAATGATTTTATTCCTAGTTGTTATGGCCCTCATTGAAATCTATGGTTTCAAGGGCATTTACGTCAGTACCATTAATTGGAACAGCATCTCCCGAACTGCTGTTCACTGGGCATATTGGGCGTTGAATATCTTTTCGTTTGGCTTGTTGATCATTGCCATGATGAACTTTAGAGAATGGCGTGGGGAACATCCCAATTTGCTAATGTTCGTGATGGCTTTCTTCTTTGTGTTGTGGGTGCCGAAAATGGTGCTGGCATCTTTTCACTTAATAGATGACATCCGATACTTTATCACTTGGGCATTCAAAGGCTTTCCCACCGTTCCAAAAAACCTTGTGTCAGCAGCTGACGCCGAAGAAAATTTAGTTGGGAATCCAATTTCAAGAGCAACCTTCATTACCACTACTGGCCAGTTTGTGGCAGGCTTTGCACTTGTGAGTTTCCTCTATGGAGTTACACGAGGTAAATTTGCTTTTCGGGTATTGGAACACCAAGTTGGCTTCAAAAACCTCCCTACAGAATTGGAAGGACTGAAAGTGGTCCAAATTTCTGATGCTCACCTTGGAAGCTTCATGGACAGCTTCGACCCGATTAAGGAAGCCATAGACATGATCAACGGATTGAAACCAGACCTCATCATGTTTACGGGAGACCTTGTTAATGTTGAATCAAGTGAAGCTGAACCGTGGATCCCGATTTTCCGAGAATTAAAAGCACGCTATGGTAAGTTCTCAATACTTGGGAACCATGACTATGCTGATTACGGCGACATGACTGAGGAACAACGTGAATTCAGCAGGAATCGCGTGAAAGAAATTCACCAGGAAATGGGCTTCGACCTCTTGTTAAACGAGAATAGAAACGTTGCTATAAACGGTAAAACACTCGACGTTATTGGCGTTGAGAATTGGGGGAAAGGGTTTGTTCAGCATGGCGACTTGAACAAGGCTATTAGTGGTTTAGATATGGAGCAACCTTCCATCCTACTCTCCCATGATCCAACGCACTACGAAGAACAGGTACTTGGAAAGAAAAACATCGATCTAACGTTGAGCGGTCATACACACGGCATGCAAATGGGGATTGAAATTCCTTGGCTAGGAATTAAACTATCACCAGCAAGACTTCGCTACAAACGTTGGGGTGGACTATACACTGACAAGCAACAACACATTCACGTGAACCGTGGTTTTGGCGTTCTTGCCTTCCCTGGCCGGGTTGGTATGCCACCCGAAATAACCCTTTTGACGATTACCAAAGCCTAATCATTCCAAAAGGAATTTTCGCACCCTACCTCCTTTGGTGAATTTCTTTCAGCAATTTTTACTGTTCAGAAATACAATCTTTGGCTTTTTCCTACAAACAAAATCGATCCTTACGTCGTATCTTAGTGTTACAAACGCAAGACAATATGAAACGATTTTACATTTTCTTTTTCGCCCTTTTGGCTGCAGGAGCTTTGAACGCTCAAAGTCTTCAATTAACTGATACCTTCTTGGAATACACAGAAGGTTTGGATGATGACCCTGGATTTGATTACGACGAAGTAACTCTTACTAATATTAGTGATGTTGCGGTAACTGTTTCTGCTCGTTTGGAAATGCGTTGCTATCCGAATGACGGATCTGGTGTTCAATTTTGTATCCCAGGACAGTGTCTTGGCCCATACACTGAGAACGTTCAGATTCCAGGAGCACTTAACTTCACACTTGAGCCTGGAGAATCAACAAGTGAATTAACTGCTCACCTATGGGACTACGCTGGAAATGGATCTGCTTGGAGAGTGTATTACTTCGATGCTTTTAACAACGCTGATGAAACATACATTGATGTTGTTTATGGAGAGTGCGATGAGCAATTCGTGATTGTAGGTGTGGACGAAGCTGTTGCTTCAACATTAACAGTTTATCCAAACCCTGCGAACGAAGTATTGACTGTAGCTAATGAGCTTCCTACTGGAACGCTTTTCGAAATCTATGACATGACTGGACGTGTTGTTTCGAATGGTCAGATCAACTCAACGAACGAACAAATTCAAATTGCAGACCTCACACCAGGATATTACATCCTTGATGTTGCATCTGCAAAAGTGAGATTTACGGTGAAGTAAATTCTTTATACCTAGGTATTGAAAAGGTCTTCCATTGAGAAGGCCTTTTTTTGTGCCCCGTTTTCTACCTCTTACCTTTCAACTATTCCTTCTGGGTATAAAAGGCATCGAATGGTTGAAAAACAATCATTCAAAAACCCCGTCAGCACAAGTGGTTTCCTATCTTTGTAGCTCCAAAATCTATATCCATGTCAGACGATAAAAAAGTCATTTTTTCAATGGTGAAAGTCAATAAGACAACACCTGCTGGGAAAAACATCTTGAAGAACATCTACCTCTCTTTCTTCTACGGAGCGAAGATTGGAATTATCGGAGCCAACGGTTCTGGTAAGTCTACCGTTATGAAAATTATTGCTGGACTAGACGAAGCGTTCCAAGGTGAAGTTGTGTGGTCTGACGGATATACAGTAGGCTATTTGCCTCAAGAGCCAACACTGGACGAAACGAAAACCGTTCGGGAAATTGTTGAGGAAGGAACACAAGAAATTGTTGATGTACTCAAGGAGTACGAAGAGATCAATAACAAGTTCATGGACGAAGAAATCCTCAATGATCCTGATAAAATGCAGGCGTTGATGGATAGGCAAGCAGAAGTTCAAGATAAAATTGATGCACTGGACGCATGGGAGCTAGACACCAAGCTAGCCAGAGCGATGGACGCACTTCGCTGCCCACCAGAAGATCAAAACGTTGGCGAACTTTCTGGAGGAGAGCGAAGACGTGTTGCACTTTGCAGATTACTACTTCAACAACCAGACGTATTGTTACTCGATGAGCCTACCAACCACTTGGATGCTGAATCTGTACAGTGGTTAGAGCAGCATTTAGCGCAATACAAAGGAACCGTGATTGCGGTAACTCACGATAGATACTTCCTTGACAATGTAGCCGGTTGGATTCTTGAGCTAGACCGTGGAGAAGGCATTCCATGGAAAGGGAATTACAGCTCTTGGTTGGATCAAAAAGCGAAGCGTCTTGCTCAAGAAGAAAAGCAAGAGTCGAAGAGAAGAAAAGAATTGGAGCGAGAGTTGGAATGGGTACAAATGAACCCGAAAGGGCGCCAAGCGAAAAGCAAAGCGCGTTTGAACAACTACGATAAAATGTTGAGTGAGGGCGGAAGCGAGAAGGAAGCTAGGTTGATCATTCCGATTCCGAACGGACCGCGTCTTGGAAACAAAGTGATTGAAGGAATCCACTTGACAAAAGCGTTTGGTGACAAATTGCTTTATGAAGACCTCAATTTCGACCTCCCTCCTGCAGGAATCGTTGGTATCATCGGTCCCAATGGAGCCGGTAAAACCACCCTTTTCAAAATGATCATGAACGAAGAAACTCCAGACGGTGGTGATTTCGTTGTGGGAGATACAGTTAAGATTGGGTATGTTGATCAACGTCACGCAGAAATTGATCCAAACAAGTCTATTTGGGAAGTCATCAGTGGAGGAAATGAAAACATCGAAATCGGCGGTCAATTAGTTAATTCACGTGCATACGTTTCGAAATTCAATTTCAACGGATCGGACCAGCAAAAGAAATGCGGTGTGCTTTCTGGAGGTGAGCGAAACCGACTTCACTTGGCTATGACACTCAAGACAGAAGCGAATGTTTTACTGTTGGATGAGCCTACGAACGACCTGGATGTTAATACATTAAGAGCTCTTGAGGAAGGGATTGAGAGCTTCGCAGGATGTGCCGTTGTGATTAGTCACGACCGTTGGTTCTTGGACAGAATCTGTACGCATATTCTTGCGTTTGAAGGCGATTCTCAAGTGTACTTTTTCGAAGGTTCGTTCTCTGAATATGAGGCGAACCGAAAGAAGCGTCTTGGTGATGAAGGCCCAAAGCGAATCAAGTACAAGAAACTGGTAAAATAGTAGAGACCTACTTTTTCGTGTAGGTGTATATCAGACTCCGATCAACTTTACCATCTTGCTCAATACTACTCTCCGTTAGCAATAACCCTGAGTTATTGTAAACGTGAGATACTGAGTTTTTAGAACGTTTCTTGCGATCAGCTATGTAATCCAAGAACACCTTACTCTCCGCATCTCTCCAATTATCGGCGAACTTGCGTTGCTTTTGCCATTTGATAATATCTCCTTCTTTGCCGTAGGTATAAAGATCCCTCGTGGCTTGGCCAGAAACTTCATCGACCATACTGCGTTCGATGATGCGCTCTTTATCGTCGAGTTTAATAGAATATTGAAGCGTATCCCATCTGCACTCTCGACCTGAGAAGGTCATTTTTTCAAGCTTTCCACGTTGGTCATAAAAGAAGCACTCTTCAGAAAAAAGTTTGCCACAAGCGAAGTAATTTTGAACTTGTGTTACCCGTCCTCTGTGGTCAAAGTGAATGACTTCTTTCAAACAAGAGTCTTCTGCTTGATTGTTTGTGTACTTGACCATGTCAACTTGCAGCTGGGTAACTTTAGCTGTCTTATACAGATCACTCCAGTCCAAGTGTTTTAGACTTTGAGCGGAAACTGAAGAGGCAGTTGTGAGGAGTATAGCACTGAAAACCAAGAGAATAGTGTGTCGCATAGTATTGGTTGGTTACATTAGGTCCGGTTGCAAAAAGACGTATCTTCATGCTTCTATCTTCTACGTATTACCATGATAAAAGTTAACTCGCTGATAATCTTATTCTTGACTGTGTTTTTCGGAAACGCCCTACAGGTAAATGGCCAGTCGGCTTATGAGAAAACCCTCCAACATGATAGAGACTCCATCGATGTTGTATTTGGTGATGCTGAACAATCTATCTTGACAGCAGAGGATGTTGCCGATTTTCACGGTTTAACTTATTACCCAATCGACATTTCATACCGAGTTCCCTGTTCGTTCAAGCGATTGAAGAGTCAGAAACCATTTCAGATGAAGACATCAACTGACCGTCTTCCAACCTATGTTGCTTATGGCAAGCTTACTTTCAAAGTGAATGGCGAACAATGCGAATTGACCGTGTATCAGAACCTTGACCTGATCAAGAATAAAGAATACGCAGATTACTTGTTCATCCCTTTCATTGATGAAACGAGTGGAAACGAAACGTACGGTGCTGGCAGGTACATGGACATTCGCATTGGCGACTTAGAAGACAATCCTGTTATCGATTTCAATACCTGTTATAATCCTTACTGCGCCTATAACAACAGGTACAGTTGTCCGGTACCACCAAGTGAGAATCACCTGACCGTTCCAATACGTGCAGGAGTCAAATACACGCCGCACTAGGTCCGTGTGTAAAGTGCTCTAAATTCAGCTAACATCATTGCGGTGGCTCCCCACACAACATGTCCGTCAACCATAAAGGCCTTGACACGCATGGAAGTTTGTTTGCCAATGTTCACCGTGGTGGTGGTAACGGCATCCTTTTTCAGAAAGGAATCTACCGAAGGTTCCATAATTTTCGCCACTTCGAAATCATCTGGTATGAAGGTTGGTCGTTCAGGTAACACACCAACGAAAGGCTTGACAATGAAATTACTGGGAGGAATGTACAACTCTGAAAGCTCCCCGATAACCTCAATTTGAGAGGCATTCACCCCTACTTCCTCCTCAGTTTCACGCAAGGCTGTGTCCTTCAAGTCTCCGTCCTCGTTTTCCCTCGCGCCTCCTGGAAAAGCAACTTGGCCGCTATGAACACCTTCGTAAGTGGGTCTTAGAATTAGCGCCGTATGCAAGAGCTCTTCTATTGGATATATGAGCATCATCACTCCACCTTCCCGGTAGGTTGAACCGTTAGTTCTCACTTCCTCAGCTTGTTGACGAGCGTATGACATCACTTCGTTGTGGACAATGCTTCCGGGGAGGTCTCCCTCAAATTTCGCTCTTAATTCATTGGCCCATTTCATAAGGCAAAAATACGTAATCCCATGTTGAAACTTACTGATTAGTTTGAAGGTCCTTTGGCTTCTTGTTTAGTACCTTCGCCCCATGCCCATTTACCTTCTCAACGACGAATTGGTTTTTCCAGATCCACACGACGGATCCGAAGAAGGAATATTGGCTGTTGGTGGAGATTTAAGTTCAGACCGCCTTCTTCTAGCCTATGAAATGGGAATATTCCCTTGGTTTAGCCCCCCTGACCCGATCTTATGGTGGTCACCTGACCCACGTTGCGTGTTACAGCTCAATGAATTGAAAATCTCAAAGAGCATGCGAAACGTGCTCAACCAAAAGAAATTTTCGGTGACGATGGACACCTCCTTTGAAGAAGTAGTAAGAGCGTGTCAAGATGCACCTCGAAAAGAAGACGGCACTTGGATCACAGATGACATCATCACTGCTTACAATGCTTTACATGAATTAGGAGTTGCGCATTCTGTAGAAGTTTGGGAAGGGGATGAACTAGCTGGTGGCTTGTATGGTGTTTCTTTGGGTAGCATGTTTTTTGGCGAATCTATGTTTGCACGAAAAAGCAACGCATCCAAAGTAGGCTTCATCACCTTGGTACAGCTTCTTGAAACAAAAGGGTTTGAAATGATTGATTGCCAAGTTTACAATGACCACCTAGGAAGTTTAGGAGCTAAAGACATCACAAGAGAAGTTTTTCATTCCCACCTCGAACACGCCTTAACTTCTCCAACGCTGAAAGGAAACTGGAGCTCATTCCTTCCCTTGACATGAAGTGGATTACTCGGAGAGCACGAAAAAGGCTCCTGCGCAAAGGCTGGAACTTTATGGGCACCCTTCCTAAGAAGAAAAGTAACATGGTTCTGATCATAGGACCTAATACTGATTCGGAAGATTTTCATCGGCTCTTGGCAATTTCCGACCTCACTGAATTTAAAATTACCTTCTCCTTCTCAAAAAATGACGTTCCTTGGGTCTTTCAATTGCTGCTTAAAAATACGGGGGCTGTGAGCAGGTCGAACCAAGTGGAAGCATTAGTGAGCAACAAAGAAAGTGTAGCCTTTTTTCTGAATGAGAAAGACAACGATTGGACTGAACTACCTCATTACAAGCTACTTTACACAGAAAAAACCCCCATCGTTCTGGTAGGTATTGATCACCACAGGAAACTCATTAAATTCCATAATCCATTCCATTTTTCAGGCCATCAATCCAGAGACGAAAGTTTCATAAGAGGGTACTTTTCCAACTTCTTTAGTTACGCTTATCCGCAGTGGTTTAAACGTTAATAACGTGTAGATAAAATCATTGGAGGGGCGGTCAAACCTTCGTTTTATAAAGCTATTTTCGAATATCTATCAGACACGGGCTCACTTGTGTTCTGATTGGAACCTAAAGACTATTTTTAACCTTAACGACCTACCATATGGACAAGTACGACTACATGATTCTGGATGTAATCCAAACTTACAAACAGCAACACGGTCGATTCATTCGTCTGACAGATATAGAAAAAGATTTCTGGAAGCGAATTGAAGATGACCACTCGTTAAGCATAGGCCAAGCTAGAATTGGCGAACGCGTTGCAAATCTTTATGTAGAAGATTTGATTCAAAACAAAAACGGATACATGCTGACTAGAAAAGGAAGAGAAATCCTCTCTTTCGCTCCGATGGAGGAAATATCAGTAGCATCCTAGCCCCTGTTTACCCTAACTTAATTGAAAAATGCATTGAAATGAGCGACCACTTTTATTGAGGACGCTCATTTTTATTTTACCCCAACCCATGAAAAAATCCCTCATCGCATTTGGAGCCATTGCCATGCTTGCAGCTTGCTCCTCTCCTCAACCTGAACAGGTCGAAATAGAAGAAACGCCTGTTGAACCAGCCGCGTATTCGTCGCTTCTTTCTGACACTGATAAGCAAACTTACACTACGTTTAAGCTCACAACCGACTTGAGTTTGCTTTCAGAAGAAGACAAACAAATCATTCCTCTGCTGATCGAAGCAGGAGAAATTATGGATGGTCTTTTCTGGAGAGAATCTTTTGGTGAAAAAGACTCTTTAATGGCGTTGATTTCTGACCCTGATGCCCAAGCATTTGCACTGGCGAATTATGGTCCTTGGGATAGACTAAATGACAACCAACCTTTCCTTTATGGAGTTGGTGAAAAACCACTTGGTGCGCAGTACTACCCAACAGACATGACGAAAGAGGAGTTCGAGTCGCTGAACAATCCTCACAAAACAAGTTTGTACACATTTATTAAGCGAGACGATCAAGGGAGATTAATTCACGCTTACTTTCATGAAGAATTCTCTGAAGAAGTGCAAGAAGCGGCCAATTTGCTTCGCGAAGCTGCAGCTATCAGCACAAATACTTCGTTCAAATTCTACCTTGAACAACGAGCGAAAGCGCTAGAAACGGACCGTTACAACGCGAGCGATATTGCATGGCTCAACCTAAAAGACAATCACATTGATGTCATTATTGGCCCAATTGAAAACTACGAAGACCATCTGTATGGCTACAAAGCGGCCCACGAATGCTACGTTTTGGTAAAAGACTTAGAATGGAGTGCACGCTTAGATAGGTACAAAGATCTGTTACCGGGTCTTCAAACCGAACTCCCATGCAATGAAAAGTACAAGCAGGATGCCATTGGTTCTAACGCTCAATTGAACGCATATGACGTAGTATTCTATGCTGGAGATTGCAATGCCGGAAGCAAGACCATTGCTGTGAACCTACCAAATGACGAGACCATTCAGCAGCAGCACGGAACGCGTAGATCTCAGCTCAAGAATGCTATGCGTGCGAAATACGATATGATCCTAGAACCAATTGCTGATGAGCTTATTGATGAATCACAACGTCAGCACATTACATTCGATGCTTTCTTTGGTAACACCATGTTTCACGAAGTAGCACATGGTTTGGGAATCAAGAATACCATTAACGACAACGGCACAGTGCGAGAAGCGCTGAAGGACCAGGCATCAGCACTCGAAGAAGGCAAAGCCGACATTCTGGGGTTGTGGATGGTTACTCGATTATTTGAAATGGGTGAAATCGAAGAAGGTGTTGTTGAAGACAACTACGTGACCTTCTTAGCCGGCATCTTCCGTTCTGTTCGTTTTGGTGCATCAAGCGCACACGGTAAAGCAAACATGCTACGCTTTAACTATTTCAAGGATGCGGGCGCATTTGCTTACAATGAAGCGTCTGGGAAGTACACCGTGAATTTTGACGCCATGCAAGAAGCTGTGAGCAGCCTAAGTTCACTCATTCTTCAATTACAAGGAGATGGGGATTACGACGGAGTAACCGCCTTGATGAATGACAAAGGACTCATTGGAGCACAGCTGCAATCTGACTTGGACAAACTAGACGAAGCAGGAATCCCTGTTGACGTAATCTTTGAACAAGGAACAGAAGCTCTCGGCCTCTAAACAATTCGATTCGAAATACTTCGTTTAGACTTAAACGCGCACAAACATGTTCAAATCAACAGTTACATTGGTGGCACTGCTTCTAAGTGCCACTATCCTATTTGCTCAAAAGGGAGTTCAATTTCCAGAAATGCCTTGCGAATCATTGGATAACCAAACCGTTGTTATTCCTACCGATACCAAGGATAAACTCACCATTGTAGGAATGGCTTATTCAAAAAAGGCTGAGAGCGCCTTGAAGTCGTGGTACACACCCATGTACGATAAGTTCATTCTGAAACGTGGAATCTTCGACGCGATGTATGACGTCAATTTCTTTTTCGTACCGATGTATACTGGTACCAAGAAAATGGCTTTCGAGATTTCGATGAAGAAAATGCGGGAAAGCAACCGAAAGGACTTATATCCTTATTTGCTCTTTTACAAAGGAGGGTTGGAGCCGTATGTTGAAGTGCTCAATATGAAAGAGAAAAACCTTCCCTACCTGTTCGTGATCGATCAGGAAGGAAAGGTAGTTTATTACGCTAAAGGTCTTTACACCGAAAAAAAGATGGAAGACCTTGAGGAAGTACTTGATTCGTTTATAGAAGATTAATTAATCCAGAACTTCTAGATTGGGATACTTCTGACGCCAAAAGTCTAATTTACTTATATCCTTAAGGGTTATAGTCGTTTTCCCGTCTAACTTCACTCTGATATTCGGCTGGAGTACTTTTTCCGCCGATTTCTTCTTTCTCGTCGATGCCATATTGCAATCTATTGATTCTATGAAAAGTAGCCAACTTTTTCGCTACACTTCTTCAAATTACAACAGAAAGTTCCATCAATAGTTCATGAAAGTGTCACGATTAGTCCTCATTTCTTAAAAAAACATAACCGCCCTTCTCAGCTCCCCATACGTGAACTCCTAACGAATCGAAGCCTTGATCCCACGAAACGACACGATCATTGAACACATCTACCTGTGACATCGCGTAGCTAGCACCTCTCATGGTACTAAGGCAAGTGGCACTATCTGTTGCGCCGGTAAAGTAGTCTTGGCTCCATTTTAATTGAACATCGCAACCATCTTTAATCGTAATCGAATCAGGAGTATAGACTTTCCACAAATCCGTGTTTAGCCATTGTCCGGTGAACTGGTCCGGATTAGGAAGCATGTACACTTCGCTTATATACTCTCCTTCTCTTTCTACAACATGGTACACTCGTTGACGATATGGTTTATCTGTCATGGATGCAAGTGATTGCTCTACATACAAGTAAAAGGAAGTGTCTGTTTTTGTCCAAACAGGGTGCATTTCGAGGCATATGTTATAATAATCTGAGTCATTCTCAGCTTGAAGTGCACTCGAAAAAGACCCCGTCATCCAACCATTGATGGTATCTAAGTAATTAACTTCTATTACTTCGAGTTCGCCCAGATCAACGGCATCGTTCGTACAGGCCCCAAATGCAAGTAAAGTCGTTAAAGAGAAGAAAATGAAATATTTCATGGTGGTCTTATTTTTCGCAAATGTAATTAATTGGATTTGTCGGGGCTATTCACGTCTGATCACTTCGCGACAGCAGACTTGAACTTCATGGCGTACCAAGTAATGTAGAAATAGCAAAGTATCGGTAAGATAAACGCGAGCGAGAATGACCATTCGTCGCCACCGACATCTCTTAACAATCCTACCAGCGGAGGAATAACAGCTCCACCAACGATAGCGGAACATAGAATTCCTGACCCTTGCGGCTTTTCGTCGCCCAAATTCTCCAAGGACATGGTGAAAATGGTTGGGAACATGACTGAGTTGAAGAAACCTACAAGTAAAATGAATACCACTGCTGCCATACCTGACGAAAGAAGAGACAATGCGGTCATTGTTATGGCCCCAAACGCGAAGTACATTAAGATTTTTCCTGGAGCAACTATGCTTGTAAGCTTCGCCCCAACAAACCTTCCTATCATGGCAGAACCCCAATAAAACAGCCCAAACGTTCCAACAATCCCTTTGGTATCTAATTCTTCAATTTTTTTACCAGAAAATGTTTCAGACAAAAACATCACAATGCTGCGAAGTGGCGCTTTCTCCTTCACCAATGAATCAAGATCAAGATCTATGAAATAGTTCACCAAAAAACTACCGATGGATACCTCAGCGCCCACATACACGAAAATACCTATCGCCCCAAACAACAAGCGTTTGTCAGAAAGAACTTTGGTGAAAGAACCAAAATTCACCTTGGTATTCCCCATAATTTTGGGAAGCGAAACCATTGCCACGAAAAAGGCTAATAAGAGAAAACACCCTCCTAAAAACAAAAAGGGCATCTGAACGGCGTTTGCTTCTGAAGCATAGTATGCTTGTTTAGCTGTTTCATCAAGCCCACCGATCTCATCGCCCGTCAAAATGGTATCACTTAGAAGGTAAGACGCGGATAGAATTGGAGCAATGGTCGTACCCAGACTATTGAACGCTTGAGACAAGTTCAATCTACTTGCCGCCTTTTCCGGGCTACCTAGGACCGCCACATATGGATTGGCAGCCACTTGTAGAATAGTGATTCCGGAGGCGAGGACGAATAGCGCTACGAGAAACAAACTGAATTCACGCACTTCTGCCGCAGGATAGAACAACGCGAGCCCTATTCCTGCCATTCCAAGACCAATAAGGATTCCCTTCTTGTAACCGATTTTACCTAACATGATACCGGCAGGAATGGAAACAATGAAGTATGCCATGAACCAGGCAACCTGCACGAGTCCTGCTTGCCAATAATCCAACTCAAAGACTTCTTTTAATCTTGGAATAAGGGCATCCACTAAAACGGTAATCAAGCCCCACATGAAGAACAAGCTGGTAACAGCTATAAATGCGGATCGGTAACTAGTAGGTTTAGAGTCATTCATAATGAGACATTCTGTTTTGGTCGTCGGCCGAAGATAAACAAACCCTGAGTACCAAAACAAAAAAGCCCCTGTCTCTGGGAAGAAACAGGGGCCTTAATAAAAAGGTGATGTTATCGCATAACGTTCACCTGTCCGGTACGCTCATAAGCATCCGTGTCAATTCCTTTTACTTTAATCTTATAAGTGTACACGCCATCTGGAACGTAGTGTGTTCCTGACTGGTGGTCTCCCACCCATGGTGTATTGATGTCATCTGTGAAGAATACTACTTCTCCCCAACGATCTACAATGACCATTTCGAAGCCAAGGATTCCTTGTCCGAACGCACGGAAGGTATCATTGATTCCATCATTATTGGGTGTAAAGGTATTCGGTACATATAGGATGATCGGACTGTTGATCAAAGTATACGTTGAGTCTGTACACCCAATCATGTTAGTCACAGTCAAACTTGCGTTGTAGTCGCTCAATCCGTCATACGTATGAACAGGACTCACGTCTGTACTTGTTTCTCCATCGCCAAAGTCCCATTCGAAAATACAATCTTCACATTCTGGTTCTGGTAGACCAATGAATTGGTATTCGTTGTCGCCTAGATTCTCAACCGTGAAGTTGCTGAATAAGAACTGCACATCGATTGTTACGTCTCCCGTAATGCTCTCTCCACAGATATCAGTTGCAATAACTTCATATGTCTGTGTTGAGTAAGGAGTAGCGTATTGATCTGGACCATACTCGCCAAGCTGTGGCCAGTAGTAGTAAAAACCATCTTCACCTCCAGTTGCAAGAGCAGAGATAGACATTCCATCTCCAGCGCAAATTGAAGAATCAGCTGTAACGGTCAATTCCAATGGAATATCTGGAATGATGTATAGAAGGTCTGTGGTAGCAGATGAGCCGCAACCGTCGCTCACAGTTACCGATACAGGCACTGTATTGAACGATTGAAGGATAATATCTTCTGTCAATGCATAAGAGGTATCTGCAACCATCCATTCGTATTGGTAACCACCGCTTCCACTGATTACATCTACGTCCAGTTGTGTATTGTCTACACAACTAGCATTGATATCTTCAATTTCCGCTAGCACAACTGGCGGGTTGTCAATTGTAATGATAGTTGTTGTGGTAGCTTCTGCACCACAAGCATCTGAAACGAATAGTTCAACCAACACATCAATATCTGACTGGTAATCTAAACTTGGAGAGTTATTTCCTGCTGCATCACCATTTGCTGTCCAATCGTAGTTCAATCCACCACTCCCCCCTTCGATCACTGCATCGATTTCAAAGAGTTCCGTACATGGACCAACAAAATCTTGAGGGAGAGAGAGAATAATGTCTGGGCTCTCTACAACTACTTCAATGTCTACTTCTTCAGTTTGTCCGCAGTTGTCAAACACTTCAAACGTCAACGTCATATCTTCTGACGTCGTCAGTGTAATTGATGGGTTCCAATCAATCCACATTCCGTTGTCGTACCAGTTGTAGAAATAAGGTGCCTCTCCACCAGACACTTCTGGGGTAATTGTAAACGGATCGTTACAAAGCACTGATAGCGTTTCTTCTTGGGTCAAGATGAGTTCAGGAATATCCAATGTTACTGCTATGGTAATTGACTCTTCAAAGCCGCATCCATCTGTAACTGTTGCCGTAATAGACTCAGCTCCTTGCCACGTACTATACCACAATGAGTTTCCAAAACCGAAGAGGTTTCCTCCGTCTTGATCTTCCCAGCTAAAGTCATAGAATCCATCTCCTCCTGTAGCAGTGGCGATGATGTTCACCTGCGCACCACAACTTAACGCTAAATCGCCTTGGTTGAGTGTGATTTCTAGTGGCGGTAGGTCCAATACTTCAATGGTAATATCAGCATCGTCAGGGGTCATACCACAGGTATCTCCCACCATGATGTTGTACGTTGTTGTTACGTCAGGGTTGACATCAATGGTTGGCGTATCTTCGCCGGTAGACCAATCATAGATAAAGTTTCCATAACCACCAGTGATGATTGGCTCTAGGGTTACCCCTGCTCCAACGCACATTTCAGTGGTGTAACCATCTACCACGAGTGGTTCAGGTTCATCGGCAATGTAGAATTCGAAGTAACTCGTCAATCCACCACCATTGCACGCCGCAAGGTTGAGGATTTCGAACTGTACCAATTCTATTCCTTCATCAATTCCGTCTTCAAAAGCGTCAACGAAGAAGCTCACGCTTTCAACACCAGGAGCAAACACGACAGTGTCGGGTAAGAATGTGTAGTCAATACCGTTTTCACCTTCTCCTTGGTAGGAAATGATGACCATCTCTTCAATCTCCAATACTGTTTCGATAGGGCGAGTAAATGTCAAAAGTGCCTCACCGCAGTCTTCGTACATGGTATCATTGTCTGGACCACCTACGTCAATTGACAAATCAACTTGAACAACCGAGTTACTTGTGAAAGAACCTGCTTCCAAGATCACAATGGATTCCAGCGCCGTATCGGATCCATCTGCAATTGCAAGTTTGATGTGATAGGTTTCACCACACTCTACTTCGGAAATCGCTTCTAATTTTGTTGTGTACCCATCTTGACAAATGTTGTCGTTTGCAAAGTTATCAATGTAGTATTCTGTATTGATCTGGTCATTTACCGAAGATACAGTTACCGGAAGTGGAGGATCTGTGCCAGGAACTTGGGCAATGTTGATTGCATTGTCTGCATACGGACCATTAATTCCAGGTCCTGAAAGGAAGAAAGCAAAAATATCATTGAAGGTACTGTTCACCCATTCGAGGTATTCATCAGAACCAAAGATGTAATTGAACTTAACCGTGTCACCTGTAGCGATAAAGTCAAACTCAAGTATACACAGGTCATTTACACTTCCTACTGTGAAATTCTGACCAATCATTCCCGGAACGGAGTTGGCGATTTCTAACAAATCTGGTTCTCCCGAGACACCTTCACCGAAAGGCACGTCAGTGCCAAAGTCATCTGGACAAGCAATATTTTCTGCTGCCGCCGAAGAAAGAACAAGTCCCTCTGTAAGCGGAATTCCTTCAGCGTCTTGAAGGTAACCAACTTGTACATCAGAACCCGTAAGTTCAATGTTAAAAGCTTCTACTCCAGAGCCGAGAAGGATGTCGTTCACGTACTCTTCTAGCGTTAATCCAGAAGTTACGGTTTGAGCTACAATGCTTGCTGGCATAAGCAAGGCAATTGTTAGCATTTTCAGGTAAAGGTTTTTCATTTGATGTGGCGCTTTTCCTACATTCATAAGGAAGACACATAGTGTGTCAAAAAGGTTGCTTTGAAAACGCACTCTTTTTCCTTAATTCGTATAAAAATAAGCAATGTATTAGATTCAGGGTTTGTACTGTGGTCTAAAGTTGTAAACCTAACTAGTCAAAAAGGCTACATAAGGCAGTAAAACTATGAATGATGATGTTTTTGGCCGTGCGTTCTCTGCCTTCCTAAATGGAGAGAACTGTGCCCCCATCACTGTGAAGATTGATGACGAACTCCAAGACCCACTTCCGGTGGAATATTTCTTTCGGTCTGTGAACGATATGCCTGATTTAGAAAGAATAGCGCTCGATCTAGCCGAAGGAAAAACGTTAGACGTAGGCGCCGCAGCCGGTTGCCATAGCCTCGTACTTCAAGATAGAATTCACACCGTGGCACTCGAAATCTCCCAAAAAGCATGCGATGTCATGCAACATCGTGGAGTAAACAACATTATTTGCAAAGACTTTTTTGATTACCAAGCTGACCGTTTTGACACCATCTTATTCCTAATGAACGGGTTAGGTATAGGGAAATCACCAAAAGGAACTGTTGAATTGCTAAAACACGCCAAAAGTTTATTAACACCGGATGGGTTTATTTTAGGTGATAGCTCTGACATCTCTTATTTCAAAAATGACGAAATAAAAAAGGGAGGTGAAATCACCTCCCTTGAACAAGAATATTTTGGCACCGTTGAATTCAATCTTCATTGGCGCGATTTTCATTCAAATTTCCAGTGGATTTATCCTGACCCTGAATTGATTGAAAAATGCGCTGTAGAAGCGGGACTTACAATGTCCCTTGTTGCAGAAGGTCCTCATTACGACTACCTTCTTCGTTTTGATCAACGATAAACTTCCAATTTTGCAGCTAGCTTCTTTCTTGCATGAAAGATTCTACTTTTTACTGTTCCCATTGGAATCCCTAATGTATCAGCTATTTCATCGTAATGGTAGCCTTCAACAAACATGGTAAATGGCACTTTAAAGTCCTTACTAAGGTTTCCGATTGCAGAACGAATTTCCTTCTCATTGATTTGTGTGGTCACAGAGTCGAAACTGTAATCCTGTGATGCGTCAATAAAGTAGCTATTGTCGGTGCTGTCTGTAATGGTGTTCTGAAATTTCTTTCTCTTGTAATTATTGATAAAGATATTTCTCATGATGGTAAACAACCATCCTTTGATGTTTGTACCTTCCTTGAAATTGTTTTTGTAGCGAAGCGCTTTCACAAATGTGTCTTGGATAAGGTCATTTGCATCTTCACTATCCTTTGTAAAGCTGAACGCGAATCCCCTTAGAAATTCGGTATTGCTCGTAAGCAATTGATTAAATTCGATTGATGACATGTTATTCTTGTTTAACGGTTCAATGCAAATATTAAACAAAATTCTCTTCGTTCCACATTTTTGTTTAACTATTTTCAAACAGGCTTAAACAAAAAATGGATTCTCAACCTGATCGGAAGAAGAATCCATTTAATAAAATATCAGTAAAATCAGGCTATCCCGAGAACAAACCACTCATAAGCTGTCCGCCATTCTCATAAACCTGAATCAACTCTGCGTTGGGGGAAGTAACATCCGTTAACATACGTCCTGCGATGTGGAACTTGCAGTCAAACTGCTGAAACTCTCTGTTTATCCTATCCAAATACTGGGCAACATGTTTTGTTGAAGGAGAAGTGGTAGAATATGAAACAAAACTCACATTAGGGTATTTCTTTACGATTTGAAAGAGGTCCTCAAATGGAACGCTCTGTCCAAGAAACAAACTTCGGTGTCCGCGCTTTCTGATGATGTAATGCACCAAAAGAAGACTTATTTCATGAATCTCCCCTTGTGGTAGGTACATAACGTACTTGACCTCTTCATCATTTGACTTTCCATCAAATTGATCAATCAACGAAAAGAGTTTCTGGCGAATCAAATTTGAAACAAAATGCTCCTGAGCAGGACAAATCGTGCTCGTAAGCCATAAAATACCTACTTGTGTTAAGAACGGAATAAAAAGATGAGTAAACGTTTGTTCAACCCCGTGTTCTTCTATGTAAGAATTGGTAATGCTGTAGAATAATTCTTCATCATAGTTGAGCATGCTAATCTTCAGCATGTTCAAATAATGATGTTCTTGGGAATCTTTGGCGCTCTCTTCTTTAATGAGCTCTTGGATTTCTTCTTCTTCTAATTCAGATATTTTAGAAATTTTATGCCCAAGTTGATTAAGCAGGCCAACATTCAGCAGTTTTTTCAAATCTGCGTCTGTGTAGTAGCGAATATTCGTGGAAGTCCTTTTAGGCTCCAGAATACCGTAACGTTGTTCCCAAATACGTATCGTATGGGCTTTGATACCCGTGAACGTCTCTAGGTCTTTTATGGAATATTCCTGCATCATGATACCAAATCCTTAAATTAACACCTCTTATTCAATTTTGTTCTACGCTACTTTCACTTTTCCTTTGCAACGGAAGAGTTCTTATCTTTCACAATTGAATACCGAACTTGTTCACTCCATGTTCGAAACATGCCAGAATACGATTCCAACATGCATATTATCCTATTTGAAGACCATTTACGCTCAGCATTTTTACCACTCGCATACACACGTCCAATCGGGGACCTTCGATTTGGAATCTACACCTTGGCAGATCAATGGGACGGACTGCTTCGCCCAACAGCTATAAGTCATGCTACGAATACAACGCTTCAACAGGCGTACCCTACTCAATACGGTGCAGAGAACCTTTTAATTAACGCACGATTGATTCCCGATGCGTTGCTTTCTAATGAGTTAAGTCAACTAGAACTCGGCACCATGCTTTCCGCTCAAGACGGTGTTGTGATAGCGTACAAGGCAAATCGGGAACAAGCTGAAAAATGGATCCTTTCAGCAGAACGTCAATCCAATAATGACAGTATTGAGAATGAATACAACCTGTTAACTCACATAACAGACCTTTTTCAAAAGAATGACACGGCAATTGATACCGAATTCAAACGCCTAAGCTACCAACGAATTTCAGCACCGCTCTCCCCTACTGTAACGGTCATTGGTGATCCTAGTCGCGTTTTTATGGAAGAAGGCGCCTCCGTAGAAGGATGTTGGTTAAACACAACCAAAGGAAACATCTACATCGGGAAAGACGCAACCATCATGGAAGGATGCGTTGTGCACGGTCCATTAGGACTCTGCCACAATTCAACTATCAAGGCAGGAGCAAAAATTTATGGCGCTACCACCATTGGGCCACATTCAAAAGTAGGTGGCGAAGTATCCAATTCTGTTATCCAAGGCTACAGCAACAAAGGACATGACGGTTTCCTAGGGAATTCAATCATTGGCGAATGGTGCAATCTTGGTGCAGACACCAATACCAGTAACCTTAAGAACAACTATTCCGATGTACGCTTGTGGAATTACAACAACCAATCATACCAGCCTTCTGGACTAACCTTTTGCGGTTTGATTATGGGAGATCATAGCAAATCCAGCATCAATAGCATGTTCAACACCGGAACGGTTGTAGGCGTCAATGCTAATATTTTCGGTAGTGGTTTTCCTCCGAAGCACATTCCGTCCTACTCTTGGGGTGGGTCAGAAGGCTTCGATACCTATGACTTTGACAAATCAGTAGAGGTGGCGAAACGTGTTATGGCACGAAGGAATGTCGAATTGTCAGAAGCTCAAATCAGCATCCTACGCCAGATATACAGTGATTCAGCGCATTTTCGCGATTAAGCCCGACAAAATTTCCGAATGTTGTAGATGGCACACCCTTTGACCTACTGGAGGCAAATGTGCTAACTCAGCACGTACGATATAGATGAACATCACTATGGCATTCGAAGATCAATTTTTAGAATTATCCAATATACAAGATCATGACTTCATCCCACTCATCTCTCCAGAAGATGAAGAAGCGATGAACGAGGAGAAATCTCCTGAAATACTTCCTATCCTCCCTCTGAGAAACACCGTACTTTTTCCTGGGGTAGTGATACCTATTACTGTAGGACGTGACCGCTCGATTCGATTAATCAATGACGCGCACAAATCAGACAAGATTATTGGTGTCGTTTCGCAATCTGATGGTGAAATTGAAGAACCTACAGCTGCAGACTTAAACAAAGTCGGAACGGTGGCAACCATCGTGAAAATGCTTAAGATGCCTGATGGTAGTACAACGGTTATCATTCAAGGAAAGAAGCGTTTTGAATGGGTCGAAATGATCGAAGAACAACCCGTTATGAAAGCGCGCATCCGCGAATTCAACGAACGGGAAAGTAAAGCAACTGAGAACGAAGGGCATGCATTGCAGGACAGTCTTAAAGAACTGGCTCTAAAGATCATTCAGAAATCACCCAACATCCCTTCGGAAGCCGGCTTCGCCATTAAAAACATTGAAAGTCTTTCATTTCTGGTAAACTTCATTTCTTCCAACATGAACATTGTTGTGGAGGAAAAACAACGACTACTCGAAATCACCGACCTGAAAGAACGTGCTGAAGAAGCGTTGAAGTTAATGACACATGAACTTCAGATGCTTGACTTGAAAAACGACATTCAATCGAAGGTAAAAACAGATATTGACAAGCAACAACGTGAGTACTTTCTGAACCAGCAATTGAAGCAAATTCAAGAAGAGTTAGGTTCAAACCCTTCAAAAGACGACATTGAACAAAAGCGCAAGAAAGCGAAGGGGAAAGTATGGAGTGATGAAGTGCAAGAAACCTTCTCCAAAGAGCTAAAGAAGTTGGAACGCATGAATCCACAAAGCGCAGAATACTCTGTTCAAACAAACTATGTTGACCTCCTACTTGATCTCCCATGGGGGAATTACAGCGATGATAATTTCGATCTGAAGCACGCCCAAGAAGTACTCGACAGAGACCACTACGGACTGGAAAAAGTGAAAGAACGTATTATTGAGCACCTAGCCGTTCTTAAGATCAAAGGGGATATGAAAGCGCCCATTATTTGCCTTTACGGACCTCCGGGAGTTGGTAAGACATCGCTTGGGAAAAGCGTTGCCGAAGCCCTTGGCAGAAAGTACATGCGCATGAGTCTTGGTGGTCTTCGTGATGAAGCTGAAATTAGAGGACACCGAAAGACGTACATCGGTGCGATGCCCGGCAGAATTATTCAAAACCTGAAGAAAGCAGGCACTTCCAATCCACTTTTTGTGTTGGATGAAATAGACAAACTGGCGAGAGATGCACACGGTGATCCTTCTTCAGCCATGTTGGAAGTTCTTGACCCAGAGCAAAACAGTACTTTTTATGACAACTATGTCGAAATAGATTACGACTTGAGTAAAGTACTTTTTGTTGCAACCTGTAATAACCTTTCTACCATCCAACCAGCCTTGAGAGACCGAATGGAAATCATTGAGGTCACTGGCTATACCGTGGAAGAAAAAGTAGAAATAGCCCTTCGTCACCTTGCTCCTAAGCACCTCAAAGAAACGGGGATTGATTCTGAGTTGATTGAAATCGGCGCGGACGTGATTGAACGATTGGTAGTAGAATACACCAATGAAAGTGGAGTAAGAGGCTTGGACAAACGCATTGGAAAAGTAGTACGTTATCGCGCGAAGCAACTCGCGCTGGAAGAAGCCTATGAAGTTCGCATCAAACCCGAGGATTTAGCGACCATACTTGGACCTAGTCATGAAAAAGATAAGTACCAAGGAAACGATGTAGCCGGTGTGGTTACAGGTTTGGCGTGGACCCCAACTGGTGGCGATATTCTTTTCATTGAAACTTCGCTCACCAAAGGAAAGGGAAAACTCACTCTCACAGGTAACCTAGGTGATGTCATGAAGGAATCTGCTGTGTTGGCACTGGAATACCTCAAAGCGCACTCGGATCACCTAGGCATTGAACAAGAGGTTTTCGACAAATGGAACGTACACATTCACGTACCTCAAGGGGCTATTCCAAAAGACGGACCTTCCGCCGGAATTACAATTCTAACTGCTCTTGCGTCAGCGTTCACACAAAAGAAAATCAAGAAGTACTTGGCCATGACTGGCGAAATAACGCTGCGCGGCAGCGTGTTACCAGTTGGTGGCATTAAAGAGAAAATTCTTGCTGCCAAAAGAGCGGGTATCAAGGAGATTATCTTGTCTGAACGCAACCGAAAGGACATCAATGAAATCAATGAGCGTTACTTGAAAGGACTTACCTTCCATTACGTAACTGAAATGATTGATGTAATCGACAAAGCATTGCTTCAAGAAAAGGTGGTGAATCCCCTGAAAGTAGCATAAGCAATTTGAAAAGCCGAGGTAGCGAACTATCTCGGCTTTTTTATGTTCTTGTTTTAGGCTTACTAGATTCGGCAAAACCGTTTTATCTTGCGCCTGCAATAAGTAACCGCTGATTTCGTTTGTGAAAGTGTTAACCACTACTGTGAAAAAGAAACTCCTCACCATTAGTCTTGTTCTTATTACCGTTGTCTTGCAGGCTCAGACGGGAGGACAAACTGTGTTCAACTCCTTGTCCATTCCTTCCTCAGCACGTATTGCTTCTATGGGAGGCGCTCTTCCAACCGTGCGTGATGGAGACTTGAGTTTGGCGCTCTTCAATCCTGCGCTGCTTGATACGTTATCAGATCAACAAGCTACCTTGAGTTATGTCAACTACTTCAGCGGAATCAACTTAGGATACGCTTCTTATGCGCACCACTTAGACAGTTTAGGAGTCACTGTATCTGGCTCAATACAGTATGTTGATTATGGTGATTTCACCGAAAGAGATGCTACAGGTCAGGACATCGGATCATTTAGTGCTGGAGACTACGCATTTGTTGTTGGCGCAGCTGTACCCGTTGATTCCTTGTTCAACATCGGTGTAAATGTCAAGGGGATTTACAGTTCTATTTCGACCTACAATTCCTGGGGAATGGCTATTGACGCAGGCGCTACTTACAATAACCCTGCAAAAAAATTCAGCGCTTCTTTGGTCGTCCAAAACCTAGGATATCAATTCAAAGGGTACCGATCTGAACTAAGAGACACCTTACCTGTGAATTTACAAATAGGACTTGCCAAGCAACTGAAGCATGCGCCTTTCCGTTTTTCATTGGTTTTTGATCAACTTCACAAATGGGACTTAACGGATGGTGAAGGCCCAGTAGAAACCATTGATCCGATTACAGGAGAAGTTACAACCGAAGGAGGTTTTGAATTTGGAGACAAGCTCATGCGTCACGTGATTTTTGGCACTGAAGTTCTGCTAGGAGACAATTTTCGTGTGAATATTGGGTATAACTACCGGCGGAGACAAGAACTCAAGCTGGAAGACCGACCAGGAACTGCTGGTCTCTCTTGGGGCGTGGGTGCACGAATCAAAAAATTCTCCATCTCTTATGGCCGAGCGGTATATCATTTAGCCGGGCCTTCCAACCATTTCACGGTAAGCACACGTATTTCTGATTGGTGATAGGTTGCTCATAATGCCCTAATACGGTATATTCGCCTCAAATCCTGTGTTCGTGAGAAAGAAAATTAACATCGCCATTGATGGCCATTCATCTTGTGGTAAAAGTACGCTTGCAAAAGCGCTCGCCAAAGAATTGAATTACTTGTACATTGACACAGGAGCAATGTACAGAGCCATTACCCTATTCGCTCTGAAGAACAATGCCATTAAAGATGGTGAGTTGTTAGAAGACAAAATGAAAAGTGTTCTTGACAACGCATACATCACTTTCAAATACGATACGGATTCTAAACAAGTAGATGCTTACCTGAACGGCGACAACGTTGAGAAAGAAATCAGAAGCATGCAAGTTTCAAAGCATGTAAGTGTGGTAGCTTCACTTTTAGATGTGCGAAAAAAGTTGGTTCGCTTGCAACAGCGAATGGCTGAATCCAAAGGTGTGGTGATGGATGGACGAGACATTGGCACTGTTGTACTTCCCGATGCTGAGTTGAAATTTTTCATGACAGCAGAATTGGAGGTGCGTGCGAAAAGACGTTACAACGAACTAATAGACCGGGGCATTGAAGTCTCTTTCGAAGAAGTACTGGACAACGTTAAAACCAGAGACCACATTGATTCTACTCGGGAACACGATCCGCTTCGCCAAGCAGAAGATGCGGTGGTTGTAGACAATTCCAATTTAACCCTTGACGAACAGTTCACTTTTATCATCGGCCAGGTGAACAAAACCCTAGAGCCAGGTACGATTACTTCCTAAACGGCACGGAGATTGCACGTTTACTTACGAATGTTGAAAACAACTGAAAAGGTGTTCTAATTGCACTTTCTTGCGTTTTAACTTCGAAGGTTACATTGACGTCCAATTCCAGATGAGAAAATTGCTTGCTTTTATTTGCGCTGCCGTGTTGGTATGCACCTGTTCCTTTCTAAACGCTCAGACACAACCTGAATTTAGGAAAGTACAGACTCCGTGGGCTGACTCATTGTTGGAGAACATGTCGCTTGAGCAAAAAATAGGGCAACTCTTCATGGTGGCGGCGTATTCGAACCGAGGAGAAGCGCACGTTAAAGAAATCGAAGCGCTTATCACTGACCAACACATTGGTGGACTAATCTTTATGCAAGGAGGTCCAGCTCGTCAGGTGAATCTCACCAACCGTTATCAAGCCATTTCATCGACCCCTCTCCTCCTTTCAATGGATGCCGAATGGGGGCTTGGAATGCGCTTAGACAGTGTTCCATTTTTTCCTCGACAAATGACATTGGGCGCCACTTTCGACGATGATTTAGTGTATGACTTTGGGCGTTTGCAAGCCAAACATTTAAAACGAATAGGCGTGCATGTTAGCTTTTCACCTGTTGTAGATGTGAACAGTAATTCTGCGAACCCAGTAATTGGGAACCGTGCATTTGGTGAAAACAGACATCATGCAGCCATACTTGGTGAGGCGTACATGAAAGGACTCCAGGATCAGCATATTCTTGCGAATGCGAAACATTTCCCCGGACACGGAGACACTGACAAGGATAGCCATAAAACGCTACCTTCTATTCTTCATGAGCGTGGAAGACTAGACAGCATTGAACTCTATCCATTCCGACAATTGATTGATCACGGTGTTGGCAGCATGATGGTAGCTCACCTGGAAGTTCCCGCACTTGATGCTACCCCAGGATTGCCCACGACCCTTTCAGCAAAAGTGGTGACCGGACTGCTCAGAAACGAACTAGGTTTCGACGGGCTCGTATTTACCGACGCATTGAACATGCGAGGTGTTGCCGACATTGCAGAACCCGGTGATGCGGAATTTAGATCCCTACTTGCTGGAAATGATGTGTTGCTTTTTGCAGGTGACGTTCCAAAAGCAATTGAACGGATCATGGTTGGTTTGAAAAATGGCGAAATCTCAGAGGATCAAATCAATGCTCACTGCTACCGAATTTTGCAAGCCAAGGAATGGTGTGGGCTTGCTAACTTCACTCCCATCGCTACCCAAGGACTTATTGCCGACCTTAATAACAGTGAGTCGAAGTCCATTCAACGCAGACTCGTCGAAAGCTCTTTGACGGTTGTCAAAAATGACAGTTTGCTTCCAATCAGAACCAGTTCACCAGGTAAGGTTGCGGTACTTTCCATTGGCACTGGTGCGGAAAACGCTTTCACTGAACGATTGCAAGACTATATTTCATGCGACCTATTCAAGCTCCCCAAAAACACTGACTTCAGTACAAGTCAAAAAATGGAAGAACGTTTGAGCGCCTATGAATTGGTGATTGTGAATTTCCTAGATGCTAGCAATCGGCCTTCCAAGAATTTCGGAGTATCCAATCAAAGTGTGCGTATTGTAAATGCCATCAATGCAAAAACCAATGTCATCGTCAACCTCTTCACCAATCCGTACGCCTTGAAAAATATGCGCGGAATCGATAAGGCAGAAGGGATCGTTGTGGCTTACCAAGATGATGATTTAACGCAAAGAATTTGCGCTGAAGCGATGTGTGCTGGCAGCCAAGCGAAGGGAAAACTTCCCGTTTCATGTGGCACTCAATTTCCGGCTGGGCTAGGGTCTCCGCTAACGGAATTAGCACGCTTAAGACATACGTATCCTGAATTCGAGGGCATTTCATCTGAAGACTTGCTACAAATAGACAGCATCGCATTGAACGGCATTGCAGAGCAGGCCTATCCCGGTTGCCGTGTGCTCGTTATCAAAGGCAAAAGTATCATCATAGATCGGAGTTACGGCTACTTCACTTACGAAAACAAGGAAGTCGTTGACCAGCAAACAGTCTATGATTTAGCATCAATTACCAAAGTTGTTTCTTCAACTGCTGCTTTGATGCGTTTGTCTGACGAAGGGAAAATCAACCTTGATTACAGTCTTTGCGATTACATCGCCTTGCCGGATACCGCCGCTTGCTACAACGTGAACTTAAGAGAGATGATGAGTCATTACGCTCAGCTCCCCGCTTGGATACCGTTTTACGTGGAAACCATGAACAACGGCAAACTTCGTCCCGATCTATACCGAAAAACACCTGTCAAAGGCTTTACAACCAGAGTGGCCAATGAGTTGTACATCAGCAATAGCTATGTTGACTCCATTTATGCAACCATTGCCGGCGCAGCCCTTCGATCTAGGAAGGAATACAAATACAGTGACTTGGGATACTATTATGTGAAATCCATGGTAGAAAGTATTTCAGGAACAACGCTTGATAGATACGTTGACTCGGTGTTTTATGAGCCGATGGGATTACAATCTATGGGATATCTTCCTTTAGAGAAAATGTCCAAGGAAACTATCGCTCCAACAGAATATGATGTAGCGTACCGAAAGCAACTGATCCAAGGTCATGTACATGATCCAGGCGCCGCCATGATGGGAGGAGTTGGAGGACATGCCGGCGTTTTTTCCACCGCAGAAGACCTCGGCGTAATGATGCACATGTTCATGAACAATGGAGTTTACGGGGGTGTGCGCTACCTCAATGAAAATACGCTTGATGAATTTACAAGCTGTCAGTTCTGTGAAGATGACAACCGAAGAGGCATTGGATTTGACAAACCAAGTCTTCATCCAGATTCTGGTCCTACGTGCAACGACGCCTCAAAAGATAGCTTTGGACATTCTGGTTTTACGGGAACTCTTACTTGGGCAGACCCAAAAGAAGACCTCGTTTATGTATTTTTGTCGAACCGGGTTTATCCGAATGCTGACAACAGAAAACTGTTGAAAATGAACATTCGCACTGATATCCAACAGGTTATTTACGACGCCATACGAAAGTCGAAGCTTCGAAATCGTCACGAATTACTTGGAGACACTGGTGAAAACTAACCGTCCCGGGAACGAAAAATGAAAATTGGAATCGTTTGTTACCCAACCTTCGGAGGTAGTGGCGTAGTTGCAACAGAGCTTGGTAAAGCGCTCGCAGCTAAGGGTCACGAAATACATTTCATTACATACAATCAACCTGTTCGACTTGGTAGTTTTCGCAAAAATATTTTCTACCACGAAGTAGCGGTATCTGAATACCCTCTATTCGATTACCCTCCCTATGAGCTTGTGCTTGCAAGTAAAATGGTCGACGTAGCTCGGTACGAGAAACTTGACTTATTGCATGTTCATTATGCCATTCCGCATGCTTCCGCGGCCTATACCGCGAAGAAAATTCTCGCAGAGGAAGGCATCACACTACCCGTGGTTACTACCCTTCACGGTACTGATATTACACTTCTAGGAAGAGATAGCAGCTTCGAATCAGTAATTAGCTTCGCCATCAACAAAAGCGATGCTGTAACTGCTGTATCAAGTAGTCTTCGCAATGATACGTACAAACTATTCGGAGTCAACAAAGAGATTTCTGTCATCCCCAACTTCGTTTGCATGGACCAATTCGACTTCGAACCAAACGAAGAATTACGAAAAGAACACGCGCCTAACGGAGAGAAAATCCTAACGCACATTTCAAACTTCCGCGCAGTTAAGCGTGTAGAAGACATCGTGAGAATATTTGCAGAAGTGCGAAAGACGGTCCCGAGTAAATTGGTTCTTGTGGGTGACGGTCCTGAAAGATCGCGCGTTGAGCAACTGTGCAGAGAACTGCGAACATGCGAAGACGTTATCTTCCTTGGAAAACTAAAAAACCCAACCGAAGTACTGAGCATTGCGGATGTGTTTTTATTACCGTCCGAAGCGGAAAGCTTTGGTTTGGCGGCACTTGAAGCCATGGCTGCCTCTGTTCCTGTTATAAGTACGAACACCGGTGGGTTGCCAGAAGTGAATCGTCATGGCGTCTCTGGAATGATGAGTGATGTTGGTGACATTGAAGACATGGTGAAAAACACCTTGTTTCTCCTCAGTGAACCAAACAAACTTGAGAAATTCAAGAAACAAGCACGAAAGCGCGCCAGTGATTTTGATTTGAAGGCCATTCTTCCGCAGTACGAAGAACTTTACGAGAGTTTGTTAGTTGAAGGATAAATGCAAGCACCTAAACACATCAGTGACCGAATTAGTTTCGTTAAAAAACCAGACGAACTAACCGTCGTGATTTCTCAAGAAATCCCTAAAAAGAAAGAAGCCTTGTTATTCACCTGGATCATGGCATGGCTTTTTGTTGGCATTG
Source organism: Flavobacteriales bacterium (assembly GCA_029245065.1). Taxonomy (GTDB): domain Bacteria; phylum Bacteroidota; class Bacteroidia; order Flavobacteriales_D; family Sanyastnellaceae; genus JAQWQB01. The sequence goes on from JAQWQB010000017.1 coordinate 34,427, forward strand.
CTTTTATCTTCTATTTCTTTACGAGTCCTCCTGAATCTGATGAGAAGATTTTCTTCGCTGTGACAGTGGCTTTTTGGGCATTCTTCTTTTTTAGAATGGCTAAGGTGTTTTATTGGAGACGTGCAGGAATCGAGTTACTTCGTGTTAAAGAAGATTATTTGACCATAAAAAATGCCTTCGGCAAGTATGGAAAGGCACGTATGTACCAAATTGAAAACATTCAAAAATTCGGGACTATTCCTTACGATTTCACCAAGTATGGTCAATTTCTAGATCGGTCGTTCTGGGAGATGGGAGGTGAAACTGTTGGTTTTGAGCATTTTAATAAGTCGGTTCGCTTTGGGAAACAGCTGTCCGAGAAAGAGTCGAAACAACTAGCGAAGCTGTTAGACAAAGCCATGAGAGACATTCCGGCTGGGTTTAACCGAAAGATAAGTGACGCAATAGAAGAAAATGCCGACCAGACCTAGCTTGAATTACCACAATAGTTGATTTTTTATGGTAAATTCAGTCGTTAAAATCCAAACGACGAAATTAACTTCAAGCATGATTCAATCTCTTAAACGTTTAGCCCCATTAGCCTTGGTAGTTTTAATGCTACCAAGTTGCGCGTCAATTTTGAACGGCAAATTCCAGACTGTTCCAATTGCCACTAACGATTCAGGTACAGAAGTGTACCACAACGACGAACTCGTAGGAACGGGCAATTCTCTTGAAGTTCCGCTTCAGCGTGATTTGGACACGCATCAGTTCAGAGTAGAACTTGATGGCTACAAACCTGAATATTGCGTTGCTTTCCAAGAAAAAAAATCTGGATTATATGTGTTTTCAGTCATTCCTTTTGGCATCTTATTCTATCCAATATTTTACGATGCATTGCCAAAGGCTTTCAACTATAATTCAGATGGCTACAGTCTCGAAGTGCAAAGACCAATTACAGCCAGAGCGGAAGATGAACGCTACATATTCTTGAATAACACTGCGCTGGAAGTTGACAAAGAGAACCTTGTATTCTCGAACATTTCGTGGACCAACTACCAAAATGGTAACGACAAAAGAATGCGTTCAGTGGAATCTTCTGAAGATATCAATCTGGTGGACATGGTTTTCAGTGACGATCTGAACGAATTGTTGACAGAAAATCAATATTCTGATACAACTGAGACCATCTTCAAGAACAATACCAACACACTTTATCTGAGTGCGACCATTACAGAACTTGAATTTTTGGCAGTCTATCATGTTAAAGGAAATGTTTACGCCGGGAACTTTTTAGAAGCTACTATGACTACGAAGTGGGAACTTCAGAACGTTTACGAGCAAGTAATCTACAGCACAGAAATTGAGTCTCAAAGTGGTCAATTCTCAGGAGATTTCTACGACGATGCTTGGAGTGAATCGATGGGAGATGCATTGACCAATTCTTTCTTGGATTTCCTAGATGATCCAGGTGTTGCAGAGCACAAGAAAATGAGTGAGTTCGATGACATCAATGAATTGGACGAGATTGTAGTTGCAAAACCAACGAAAAAAATTGAGTCGTTGACCGATGCCATGGAGTCTACCGTAACAATCATCTTGGATGAAGGACACGGAAGTGGATGCATTGTTTCTTCAGACGGATACATCGTAACCAACTACCACGTCACCGCTGGTGCTTCAGACAAACTGACGGTTCGTTTGAATAACGGAGAAGAATTAGAAGCCACTTTTATTCGTGGAAACGAACAACACGATCTAGCGTTGATCAAGGTTGACAAAACATTCGATGTTGCCTATGAATTGCCTACTGCAAGTAGAGTTGATTTAGGAGATGAGATATTTGCTATTGGAACACCAACGTCTATTGAACTTGGAAACTCGCTGTCGAAAGGAGTACTTTCAGGAGTTCGTGAAAAAGACGGAATGGAATTCCTTCAAACGGATGTGAGTATTAGTCCAGGAAACAGTGGAGGTGCACTTGTTAGCAAAGAAGGCCGTATTGTTGGAGTGGTAAACTCGAAGTTAATTGGATTCGGAGTTGAAGGTATTGCCTTCGGAACACCCGGTGAAAACGTTCTAGGCCACCTAAGAATAAAGTACTAAGGACCGTTTACATTCAAAGAATTGAAAGCCTCGCTGTACAGTGAGGCTTTTTTTTGCGCATCTTTCTTTGCATCAACAGTATTGTTATTTTAGACAATCAAATAAGGAATATGAAATTCAGCTTGTTCATTCTCTCGTTCACCATGCCTCTGGCGCTTTGCGCTCAAAAAAATCAATCGATCCAATTCTCTTCCAATTGGGATGAGCATGTTGTTTTCTTGGGAGAGACTCAATTAGACACTTCGGAGGCAGCACTGAATTACTCCAGTGGAAATAGAGCAGTTAGCTTAGTGATGAACACCTGTGAACCGCAGCAACTAAGATTCGAAAAAGAGGGGCACCGAACGCAGTACAGACTGCTACGTCCGCGTCAATTGAAGTCTCTAAAAAGACGTAAAGAAGATTGTGCCTATTGGGAGTACCGAGATCGAACAACTTACAATGTCAACTTAGTTCAAGAATTTGCATTCAATGAACTAGCGTTCAACATTGACATAAAGGAATTCACTTTTGACTACAATTTGATGACATTCGAATTCTCTTCTGACGGCTATTTCACAAGAGATCAGGAGGAAGAAGAAGAGAATTTCAAAATTGATTCGGATGTCAAATTTGATGATCGCTATTCCAGTACATTTTGCAAAGAACTACTGAATGGAGAGCTAACAACATATCCAGACACATCGCGAAGATTCAATCTTTCAGGTAGCGTTAAGCAAGTTTCTCATCGAACTGATATGCGTGCGAACTTTCTTTCACATGAGATCAATCTAATTATACACTGGGTGTTGACCAACAAAGATGGAGCTACCATTTTTGAATCATTCGTTGAGGGAAACAGCGGAGAAATCTTATCAGAAGAATCAGCCGCGAGTGAAACCATTCAGCAGTGCCTATCGAACGCCCTATTAAATAGCTTTCATTCGGCATTTTCCGATGAAGAAGAAAGAATTGCTGAACTCTCGGAAGTGTTTACTTGGGAGGTAATTCCATTGACAGAGACACAATCCTCTGTGAGTTCAGTCAAAGAAGCCACCAAAGTACTCGTATCCATCTCTTTTGGTGAAGAGGAAATGCGCACAACAGGAATCTTCATAACAGATCGAGGTCACATTTTGACCAGCGCATTCTACTTTCACGAAGATTCTATCATGTCCATTACAACCAATGACAACCGAAATCATCAAGGGAAGTTAATTCGAATGAATAGACTATCAGATGTAATGATCATTCAAATTGATACCACATCCAATCAGTTTCTAAGCATGCCTAGCGAAAAGAATTTTGGCATGGCAGAAAACGTATTTGCCATCAGCAATCCTAAACAAGAGCTTGGTCAATCATTGTCGAAAGGAATTGTATCTGGTGAAAGAAACATGGACGGTATCAAATTCATTCAATCGGATGTCCGCATTTCACCTGAAAGCATTGGTGGTGCTCTAGTGAGTGAAGATGGCACTAAATTCTATGGAATGATCTCAGATAAAGCGGTTGGCTTTGGTGTAGAAGGCATTGCTTTCATCCTCCGGGCAGATTTTATTCGTGAAGTACTACTGCTCCAATAACCCCTCAACAGCCGCTTTATACCCATAAATTCCCATACCGGAAATAACGGCCATACAGACTGGAGCAGTGAGCGAAACTCTTCTAAAATCTTCGCGCTGGTACACATTGGAAATATGCACTTCCACCACAGGAGTTTCGATGGCGCTAATGGCATCTCTTAGAGCTACAGACGTATGCGTGTACCCTCCCGGATTGAATACGATCCCAGTGCCTTGAAAACCTTCTGCGTGCAAGGCATCAATCAATTCTCCTTCATGATTGCTTTGATA